>NZ_JBYSXD010000003.1:0-189100 GCF_058781865.1 Arthrobacter sp. FW306-1B-F12A | reverse complement strand
CCCCACCACCCCCCAGAACGGCGAACCGGGCAAGACAACCCTGGGTGTTGCCGCGATCGGCTACGCGTTCATGGGCAAGGCCCATTCCAATGCGTGGCGGAACGTGGCCAGCTACTTCGACGTCCCGGCCTTCGAGCAGAAAGTGCTCGTGGGCCGGGACGCGGAACAGGTCGCCGAGGCCGCGGCCAGGTACGGGTGGAGCGAGTCCGCCACGGACTGGCGCCAGGTGATCGAACGCGATGACATCCATATCGTGGATATCTGCGCCCCGGGCTGGATGCACGCCGAAATCGCCATCGCGGCACTGGAAGCGGGCAAGCACGTGCTCGTGGAAAAACCCCTCGCGAACACCCTGGCCGAGGCCGAAGCCATGACCGACGCCGCGCGCGCCGCCCGCGCGCGCGGCATCCAGTCCATGATCGGCTTCAACTACCGCCGCGTCCCGGCCCTGGCCCTCGCGAAGGAGCTCATCGCCGAGGGCAGGCTGGGCACCGTCCGGCACGTCCGCGCCGCCTACCTGCAGGACTGGCTCGTGGACGCCGATTCCCCGATGACCTGGCGGCTGAACAAGGAAACCGCCGGATCCGGGGCACTGGGTGACATCGCCTCCCACGCCATCGACCAGGTCCTCTTCCTCCTCGGGGACACCGTCACTGAGGTCTCCGGCCGGCTGCACACTTTCGTGGACAGCCGCCCCGGCGCGGACGGCCCGGAACAAGTCACGGTCGACGACGCCGCCTGGGCCACGCTGACCCTCGCCTCCGGGGCGGTCGCCTCGGTGGAAGTCTCCCGCATGGCCACGGGCAAGAAGAACTCCCTCACGATGGAAATCTACGGCGACAAGGGCTCGCTCCTGTTCGACCTGGAATCCATCAACGAGCTCGGTTTCATGGACGCCACCGTGCCCGTCCGGGAGCAGGGCTTCCGCCGGATCCTGGTCAACGAACCCGACCACCCCTACATGGACGCCTGGTGGCCGCAAGGCCACGTGATCGGCTGGGAGCACACCTTCACCCACGAAATCCGTGACTTCCTTGTGGCCATCGACGCCGGGACGCCGCCCTCGCCGTCGTTCGAGGAAGGCCTCGCCGTCCAGCAGGTCCTGGCCGCCATCGAGGAATCCGCCGACGCCAAGTCCGCCATCATCCAGGTCGCCGGCCACTAAAACCGCCGGCCAGCGAGCACCCCGGCCTTCCAGCCTTTCCCGCCCCGAAACTTTCCCAAGGAGAACCCATGCCCCGCCCGTACACCCTGTTCACCGGCCAGTGGGCCGACCTGCCCTTCGAGGAAGTCGCCAAGCTCGCCTCCGGCTGGGGCTATGACGGCCTGGAAATCGCCGTGTCCGGCGACCACCTGGACGCCTGGCGCTGGGACGAACCCGGCTACGTCGAGTCCAAACTCGCCATCCTGGACAAATACAACCTCAAGGTCTGGGCCATCTCCAACCACCTCAAGGGCCAGGCCGTGTGCGATGACCCCATCGACTTCCGCCACCAAGCCATCGTCGGGGCCAAGGTCTGGGGCGACGGGGACCCCGAAGGCGTCCGCCAGCGCGCCGCCGAGGAAATGAAACACACCGCCCGCCTCGCCAAGGCGCTCGGGGTGGACACCGTCGTCGGGTTCACCGGCTCCTCCATCTGGCAATACGTCGCGATGTTCCCGCCCGTCCCCGAGAAAGTCATCGAGGCCGGCTACCAGGACTTCGCCGACCGCTGGAACCCCATCCTGGACGTCTTCGACGAGAACGGGGTCCGCTTCGCCCACGAAGTCCACCCCTCCGAGATCGCCTACGACTACTGGACCACCGTCCGGACCCTGGAAGCGATCGGGTACCGGGAAGCGTTCGGGCTGAACTGGGACCCCTCCCACTTCATGTGGCAAGGCATCGACCCCGTCTCCTTCATCTGGGACTTCAAGGACCGGATCTACCACGTGGACTGCAAGGACACAAAGCTCCGCCCCACCGGCCGCAACACCGTCCTCGGCTCCCACCTGCCCTGGGGCGACCCCCGCCGCGGCTGGGACTTCGTCTCCGCCGGACGCGGCGACGTACCTTGGGAATCCTCCTTCCGGGCCCTCGCCGCGATCGGCTACAACGGCCCGATCTCCGTGGAATGGGAGGACGCCGGCATGGACCGCCTCCACGGCGCCCCCGAAGCCCTCGCCGCCCTCAAGAAGTTCGACTTCCCGCCCTCCCAAACCAGCTTCGACGCCGCCTTCAGCCAGGACTAAGGGATGTCCGACGTGAGCAATGACGGGTTCGTCCCGCTGTTCGACGGCGTCAGCCTGGCCGGATGGCACGCCGCACCTCGGATCTACGGTTCGGTGTATCCCGGCGGGCCGAGCGTCCTTGAGCATTTCGATAGCCTGGGACTTGAGCGCCCCGTGGAACCGGAGAAGCATCCTGCCCGCTGGAAGGTTGAAGACGGCGTCCTTGTCGGCGAGCAGGACGCCCCCGGGAGCGGCTACGGCGGCTACCTGGTCAGCGACCAGGCGTTCGGGGACTTCGAATTGCTCCTTGAGATGCGCCCCGATTGGCCTGCGGATACCGGCGTGATGATCCGGCGTCAACGGGACAGCTGGGAAGGGTTCCAGGTCCTCGTGGACCATCGCCCGTCCGGCGGAATCGGCGGCTTCTTCGGCAACGGACTGGCGAGTTTCTCGGCGGTTCCGTTCGCGATCGACGTCGTCCGCGACGACGCCGGCCGGCCCACCGGCCTGGTTGCCGACAACCCGGCCACCTCTGTGGAACCGGTCACGGAAGCGAAGCGCGACCGGCTCAGCTACGCGGCCGACGTCGACGATTTCCTGAAAGTCTGGCGCTGGGATGACTGGAACGAATTACGGATCCGCTGCGTGGGTGCCATGCCGGTCATCACCACCTGGATCAACGGCGTCAAGATCGCCGAACTCGATACCGCCACCCTGGAATCGCCCAATTACGACGCCGACGCGGTCTTCGAGGTGCTGGGCGACCGCGGGCACATCGCCCTCGAAGTCCACGACAACGACTCCATGTTCGGCGAAGCCCGCTGGGGTGTCGGGGCGCAATGCCGGTGGCGGAACATCCGGATCAAGGAACTCCCGGCCGGCTCCGGCGGGGGCCCACAGTGATACGGACCCTCCAACCCGGCCAGCGCTGCGAGGTATGGATCGCCTCTGTCAGCGGCACTTCCGAGCTCGTCTTTGCCACGGAAGATCTGCTGCTGGAGGCACCGAACTGGACGCTCGACGGCCGGGCCCTCATCCTCAACGGAGACGGTGCGCTGTGGCGGTTGGATCTTTCCGGGGAACTGGACACAGGCGGACTCGAAAAGATAGCTGTCACTGGCATTCCGGACCTCAATAACGACCACGTCCTCGCACCCGATGGCGCCACCATTTACCTCTCGGCGAATGACGGCCACATCTACCGCGCAGCCCTCGACGGCGGGGAAGCCACCAGGATCACGGACGACGACGGGTGGTTCCATTTCCTGCACGGCGTCAGCCCCGACGGAAAGACGCTGGCCTACGTCGGAATTGAAGCCGGTGACTTCACGCAGCCGGGCCGGCTCATCACGATTCCTGCAGGGGGCGGCCAGACCACCGCGATCGACATCGACGGCCACTGCGATGGTCCCGAGTATTCGCTCGATGGGGACTGGCTGTACTTCAATACCGAAGCCTTCACGGACCAGCCGGGCCACGCCCAACTTGCCCGGGTGCGGACCAGCCACGCAAGCGGGCCGGAGCGCCTGCTTGAAAGCAACACTGTCGACTGGTTCCCGCACCTCTCACCCGACGGGCACCTGGCCAGCTACATCCGCTTCCCCGGCGGGACGGTGGGCCATCCCGCCGACTTGCCGGTCGACGTCGTCGTTGTTTCCACGAGTGACTGGGCGACGCCGCTCCACACCTGGCCCCTCTTCGGCGGCCAGGGAACCCTCAACGTCAACAGCTGGTCACCCGACTCGGACCGGTTTGCTTTTGTTGCCTATCCCATCAATCTCTTAGAAGAGGCACCATGAATGACGTCCCCGCCCTTGAAGCATTGGAAGCGCTCAAACGCCAGGAAGAGGAGCTGGTTTTCACCTCGTTCGACCATGGAGACGCGTGGAGGCTCGGCTCGCGGCTCGCGGGCATGGCCCAGGCGGCCGGCCATGCGGTCGGCATCGACATCCGGCGCCCCGGGCTCATCCTTTTCCGCGCTGCGCTACCCGGGATCACACCGGACCAGGAATCGTGGATCGCCCGGAAATCCGCACTCGTTTTGCGGATGGAAGCAAGCAGCGCACTCGTCGAAGCCCGGTTGTCCTCCGCCGGTATCGATCCGGTGGCCACGGGGTGGCTCGGCGCCGACTATGCCGTGACAGGTGGCTCGTTTCCCGTTCGGGTCCGCGGCGTCGGTGTGGTCGCGGCCGTCACTGCGTCAGGCCTTTCATCGCAGGAGGATCATGACCTGATTGTCGAAGGGATCCGCCAACATCTCGCACCCTAACCAAGAACTCCTATCAAAAAATTGTTGAACAATTCCTCCGCGTGATGCATCATTGGGTGTAGGCCCCGATTGAGATCGGGATCACAAAGCCCGCCCAACGTTCCATGGAGGAACCATGTCCGCGACCACTTCGCCAAGTCCAACCAGGCGCAGCAAACCCTCGGCAGGCGCCATCAAAGCCTTCATTGCCAGCGTCACAGGCACCTCCCTGGAGTACTACGACTTCGCCATCTACTCGGTCGCCTCCGCGCTCGTCTTCCCCAAGATCTTCTTCCCCACGAACGACGAAACCACGGGCCTCCTGTTGTCCTTCTCGGCCTTCGCGGTGGGTTACCTCGCCCGGCCCATTGGCGGGGTTGTCTTCGGCCGGCTCGGGGACAAGATCGGACGCAAGAACGTCCTGGTCATCACCCTCATCCTCATTGGCGCGGCCACGGTCCTCATCGGCGCTTTGCCGGACTACCACACCATCGGCATCGGGGCCACGATCATCCTGGTGCTCCTTCGCTTGGCCCAGGGCATCGGCGTCGGCGGCGAATGGGGCGGCGCCGTGCTGCTGTCCAGCGAGTACGCAAATCCCAACAAGCGCGGATTCTGGTCTTCCGCAGCCCAAATCGGTCCGCCCGCCGGCAACCTGCTGGCCAATGGCGCCCTGGCCGTCCTCGCCGCCGTCATGAGCAACGGCGCCTTCATTGCATGGGGTTGGCGCGTCGCCTTCCTCAGCTCGGCCATCCTGGTTGCCTTTGGCCTGGTCATCCGGCTCAAACTCGAGGAAACCCCGGTGTTCAAGGCCATCGAGGCCACCGGCGAACGGCCCAAGGCTCCCATCAAGGAAGTCCTCACCACCCAGTTCCGCCCCCTGCTCGCCGCCGCTTTGTGCCGGATTTGCCCAGACGTGTTGTACGCCTTGTTCACCGTCTTTGTCGCGGTCTACGCCACTAAGGAACTCGGCATGACCACCGGCAATGTCCTGGGCGCAGTCCTGGTGGGCTCGGCCTTCCAACTGTTCCTGATCCCGGCCGCGGGAGCCGTCACGGACCGTTTCAACCGCCGGCTCGTCTACGGCATCACCGCCGCGGCCACAGCCGTGTACATTCCGTTGTTCTTCCTCATGATCCAGTCCCGTTCCGTCCTGGTGCTGACTGTCGGCGTCGTGATCGGCCTCGGACTGCACGCCTTCATGTACGGACCGCAGGCGGCTTTCATCACCGAACAGTTCCCGGCCCGGCTCCGCTATGCCGGCAGTTCCCTCGCCTACACGGTGGCCGGCGTCGTGGGTGGAGCGGTGGCACCGTTGATCTTCACGGCCCTCTACGCCGCTACCGGAAACTGGATCTTGATCGCCGCATACTTGCTCGTCACCGCCGTGGTCACCATCATCGGCCTCACCTTGGGCCGGGATCCCGAGCCGGACGAGGACCTCCGCCTGCTTGCGGAAGCCAGCGCCTAAGCAGCCCGGTACCCCGGAAACGAAGCACCCAGGCGGGCCCCCGCCGTCGTACTCTTTCCTGAAACGCCCCTTAAGATCAGTCTTGAGGGGCGTTTCTGCGCCCGATTGCCAGGGAGGACCGCATGAGCCAGACCATCCGTGAAGCAACAGCGGACGACGCCGGACGGCTGGCGGAGCTTGCCGCCGTCACCTTTCCGCTCGCCTGCCCGCCGGGCTCCTCGCCCGAAGACATCGCCGCGCACCTGCGCAGGACGCTCAGTGCGGAGAAGTTCACGGAATACCTTGCCGATCCGGACATCACCATCCTGGCCATCGACGCCGCCGGGGAACTCCGCGGCTACAGCATGCTCGTGGCCCGACCCACGAGCGATACCGACGTCGCTACGGCCCTGACGCACACCCCCTCCACGGAACTGAGCAAGTGCTATGTGCATCCGGAACACCACGGCCTGGGCGCTGCCGCGGAGCTCATGAAGGCCACCTTGGACCGCGCTGCCGGCTCAGGTGCGGCCGGGGTGTGGCTAGGCGTCAACAGCCAGAACGCCAAAGCCATCCGCTTCTATGAGAAGAGCGGGTTCACGAAGGTCGGGACCAAGTCGTTCCGCCTGGGCGATACGGTGGAACACGATTTCGTGATGGAGCGGATGGTCTAGGACACCTGGGACCCCTGAGCCGCCCGGTCTGCGACGCGCAAAATTCCCAGCGACGCGCAAACAGTTTCACGCGGCCGGAATTCGCGTAGCGCCTGCCTGTATCTGCGTCGCACACCATTTAGCGCGTCGTGAACGCGCAGGCTGTGACCAGCCCAACAGGCCATTCCGGGAATGCCCGGCCCCCGCTTCCGGTTGTCGTCACCATGAAGATTGAGATCTGGTCAGACGTCGCTTGCCCGTGGTGCTACATCGGAAAGCGTCGGTTCGAAAGGGCCCTCGCCGAATTCCCGCACCGCGATTCGGTCGAGATCCAGTGGCGCAGCTACCAGTTGGATCCGAGCATCCCGGAGCACTACGACGGCACGGAGCTCGATTACCTGAGCAAGCGCAAGGGCATGAACCCAGGGCAGGTCAGCCAGATGTTCGAGCACGTGGCGTTGCAGGCAAAGGGCGAGGGCCTCAACTACCGCTTCGACGACGTCGTGGTGGCCAACAGCTTCACGGCACACCGCCTCATTCACTTGGCGGCGGCTCACGGCAAGCAGGACGAAGCCAAGGAACTGCTCCTGAGCGGCCATTTCGAACACGGCAAGGACATCGGAAGCCAGGAATACCTGGCCGAACTCGGCGGCGACTTGGGCCTGCCGGAAGCCGAAATCGCAGAGTTGTTCAGCACCGACAAGTACGCGGAGGACGTCCGCGGCGACATCGCCGAAGCCCGGATGATCGGCGTCACTGGCGTGCCGTTCTTCGTCATCGACCGCAAGTACGGACTCTCCGGAGCCCAGCCCTCGGAGGTCTTCACCCAGGCCCTCACACAGGCATGGCAGGAAGCGAATCCCCTGGTCGCCGTCGGCAGCGCCGACGGCGAAGCCTGCGGCCCGGACGGCTGCGCGATCTAGGATCCCCCGCGCGAGCTGGCAGCAGATGACCTGTGCCCGCGATTTTGAGGTCACCTGCTGCCAGCTCGCGCCACGCCCACGCAACTTTGCTGACAGATCCCTGTAAAGTGTCGGTATGCCTAGGATTACGGCCGCCACCAATGCGGCGCAGCGCGCTGAAACCCGACGCCGGGTCCTGACAGCTTTCGGTGAACTGCTCTTCACCCATGGCCTGCCCGGCTTGACCATGACCGACGTCGCCCGGCACGCCGGAGTCGGCCGGACCGCGGTGTACAACTACTACGCCGACATGGAACAGCTCCTCATCGCGTACGCCCTGGACGAGACTGAGCGGTTTTTGGGCGACCTGCGTGAATCGCTAGCCGCACTGCAGAACCCGGTGGACCGTCTGGCCCTCTACGTGCGCGCCCAAGTGGAAGACCTCAGCCGCCGGCACCTCCCGCCGGGTCCTGCGATGGCGGCCGTCCTCTCCCCCGCTTCCTTCGCGAAACTGGCAGACCACGTGGGCGAACTCAACCTGCTGCTCCAGGACATCCTGCGCGACGGTATCGCAACTGGCTACCTCCCGCCCACCGACGTCGGGCAGCTCGCCAGGCTCATCCACGGGACTCTTTCCTCGAGCGCGGCACGCGGAAATAGCGCGAACGGAACGGAGCTTGACGAGCTTGAGGAGCGGCTGGTCCAGACCGTGCGGTTTATCCAGTTGGGCGCAGGAGCAAGGTTCGACGACGACGGCCGGCCCGCGCGCTTGGCCTGACCCGGCCGCGGGGCTGGCCCTCTCCGCTGGAGGCCAACGCTAAGGCGTCGGCATCACAGGCAGCTTGGCGTTGTCCGCGATCCGCTGCTCAAGGCGGGGACAGCTGAGCTTGCCAGGGGTATTGTCCACGAGTTCCGGCGGCACGAGCGCCGAGAAGCCGGGCGCGAGGATAAGGTCCACGGAGGCATCCGTGCGTTGGTCTTGGAAGTAGTCGGTGCCCGCGATGTTCCTCTGGATGTTGAAAGCCGCCGCTTGGCCGCCCGATCCCGAAACAACCATGGCCGGGCCGTTGTAGCTGGTGGTGGAGTTATCGACCGTGCCAACGTTGTAGCCCCGTGCCTTCAACTGGTCCGCGACGTTCTTGGCCAGACCGGCCCTGCCGGCGGCGTTGTAGATATTCACGCTGATCTTGTTATTGGGCGTGTAGTCGAAAACAGTAGCGGGACATACCGCCGCCGGCGCCTGGCTTGCAACGGCGGAGGGAAATCGAATCACGCCGTTGATGACTGCCCAGGCGCCCACGAGTCCGGCAACCACCAGTCCGACCAGCAGCGCGAGCACGATCCCATGCAGGAGGCGGCGGCTGAACCACCCCGGGTGGCTCTCGGGTCCCGGAGCATCGGCAAAAGTTGCCCTAAGCTCCGGCCCTGTGACAACGCGATGCCCGTGCAGACTCGTCGGGTCTTTCTGACGACCGGGACGTTTCCGGCGCTTCCTCGGATCCGCATTTTCGGGCACTGCCACCTGCTCCTCCGGGATTGTTTCGTTAACCATCTATCACCAGGACCCGGGCGTGGATGGCCGTGCGCTGGTGGAGCGCGGTCCGGACAGCACGGTGGAGTCCGTCTTCGAGGTACAGCAGGCCTTGGTACTGCACCACATGCGGGAAAAGGTCGCCGAAGAACGTTGAATCCTCAGCCAACAGTGCTTCCAGGTCAAGCGTGCGTTTGGTGGTGACAAGTTCGTCGAGCCGGACAGGACGGGGCGGCAGCGAGGCCCAGTCCTTGGGCGTGGAAAAACCATGGTCGGGGTACGGGCGTCCCTCGCCCACAGCTTTGAATATCACTTTGCAAGCCTAAAGAAGTAAGGCCTCCAAGGGAACTTGTGAGAAGTCGGTCACCAAGGTTGTGGCCAAAAGGTAACCGTTGACGGGCGGTGCGCGCTGAATCGTTGCCGCCTCCCGCCGTCGGCCGTCACAGCGCTGCCGCCATCACGGCGGACTGACAGAATAGGATCATGACTGCTTCAATGCCAGGCACGCACCCGGCTGCTCCCGCCCTCGCACTCCTCCTCGACGTCGACGGCCCCGTCGCGAGTCCCGTGACGCGCGACGTGAAGCCGGAAATCATCGCCGACCTCGTGGGCTTGGCATCCGCAGGCATCCCCGTTATTTTCAACACCGGCCGCTCAGACGCTTTCATCCGCGAGCAGGTCATGGCACCCATGATCGCCGCCGGAATGCCTGCGGGAACGGTGGTCCACGCGATCTGCGAAAAGGGCGCCGTGTGGTTCAGCTACACCTCGGGCGGCCCAGGACCCATCCATGTGGATCATGACCTAGCTGTCCCGAAGGCCTACGGCGATGACGTCCGCCGCATGGTGGCAGAGGACTATGCGACGCACATGTTCTTCGATGAGACAAAGCGCGCCATGGTCTCGGTGGAACAGCATCTGGACGTTTCAAGCGACGACTACCTGGCCGAGCAGAAGCTCTTCGACGCCGATGCCTTGGAACTCATGGGCAGGCATGGGCTCTCCGCCGCGCTCCTGGACCACCACGCACCAGAGTCCGACGACGCCGCCGACTACCGCCTGGATCCCACCATCATCTCCACCGACATCGAGTCCATCCGGCTCGGCAAGGATCTCGGCGCGAGCCGCGCGGTGGAGCTCCTCGCCGCCCAGGGCATCACCCCGCAGGCCTGGCGGACAGTGGGCGATTCGCGCACGGACTACGCCATGGCGGATTGGCTCCACCACAATGACCACAGCGTCAAGCACGTCGACGTCCGGCCCGCCGACGGCGTGCCAAACAAGCCCTACGATGTTCTTACAGCCACAGACCTCGGCCTGGGCGACGACGTCATTCACGACGACGCCGGAGGCGCATTCCTGCGCAGTTGGCGCGAAGCCTTGGTGGGCTAGGTCCACCAAGCCCGCGCGAACCACAACCTTTCGGAGAAAAGCCATCACAGACATGGACCAGCAAGCAATCTACTTCGGTAGCCCCCCGTCCGACGACGATGCGGTCGTTCCCGAACCGACGTCGCCCGCAGTCGAGGCGCGCCTCAAGCACCGTCCCGACGTCGTCCGCCATCGCGGCCGCTACAGCTTGCTGAACCAGAACCGCACTCCGCAGCAGGTGATGGTCGAAGACCTTCTCGTGATCCGCGCCGCGCTGGACGCGGCGGGGCTGGACTTCATCCTGGTCCGCGGCAACGACCACCGGCCCGTGATCGCCGTCGATTGGAAGCTCCGGAAGAAACTGCGCCAGGCTTTGGTCTCGGCTTTCCGGAACGAGCCGTTTTACTCCATGGCCGTCGACGCGCGGAAGAAATCCACGTTGCTGGTGGCCGACGGCGAGCTCTCGAACAACCGGAAGGCCAGGATCTTCCGGCTCTTCCGTCCACGCGTGGAACCCGGGGGCGGGCTGACATACGGTCCATCGCTGGGCGTGCAACTGGAACTGTGGGAGTTCGACGGCGAACAACTCGTGTTGCCGGTGGAGAACTCCCTGACCCGGCGGACCATGCTACGCCAGGACGCTGTCCGGGGCACGGTGGAACGCCACGGGCTGAGCTGGCCGACCATCGAGAACATGTTCGCGGACCACGCGAGCGACATCGACTTCGACGTCGACATCGTCTTTTCATGGGTGGACGGCAACGATCCCGCATACATCGCGGCCCGCCGCGAGCAGATGAAAGACGCTGTGGTGGGCGAGGGCGACGCGCACGAAGCCCGTTTCCGCCAGATCAACGAACTCAAATATGCCCTGCGCTCCGTGTACATGTATGCGCCCTGGATTCGCCGGATCTACATCGCCACGGACTCTCCCGCGCCGGATTGGCTGGCAGAGCACCCGAGCGTCAGGATCATGCGCAGCGAGGAGTTCTTCAAGGACCCCACAGTGCTGCCCACCCACAATTCCCAGGCCGTGGAATCCCAGTTGCACCACATTGATGGCCTCTCCGAGCATTTCCTGTATTCCAACGACGACATGTTCTTCGGCCGGCCCGTAGCACCGGACATGTTCTTCACTCCCGGCGGAATCACCAAGTTCATCGAAGCCTCCACCCGGATCGGATTGGGAGAGAACGACGCCGAGCGCAGCGGCTTCGAGAACGCGGCCCGCGTCAACAGGAAGCTTCTCTGGGAACGGTTCGGGCGCATCACCACGCGCCATTTGGAACACACTGCCGCGCCCCTCCGCCGCAGCGTAATCGCAGAGATGGAGCGGGAGTTTCCCGCCGAATTCGCCAAGACGGCGGCCAGCAGATTCCGTGCGGCGGACAACATCTCGGTGACCAACTCGTTTTACCACTACTACTCGTTGCTCACCGGCCGGGCAGTGACGCAGACGGCAGCCAAGGTCAGGTATGTGGACACAACCCTGTGGTCCGGGCTGCACTACCTGCCCACTTTGCTCGCCAAACGCAATGTGGACTTCTTCTGCCTCAACGATGGCAGCTTCCCCGAGGTGGCTGCCGACGAAAGGGCCGGACTCGTGACGGACTTCATGGAGAAGTACTTCCCGGTCAAGGCGCCGTGGGAGAAGTAAAGTAGCTGTGAATCTCCGCACCCGATCAACGAACAGACATGTCTATTGAACCCCCTCAGCCTTCCCCGTTGGTTCCTACGCTTTCTCGCAATATTCGCCATTCTTGGGCTCCTCACCTCGATCTGGGCACTGGCAAGCCCCCTTATGTCCGTGCCGGACGAACCAGCTCACACCGTGAAGGCAGGGGCCGTTGTTCGAGGGCAGTTGCGAGGGGAACCTGGCGCGAATCAAGGTGATCGGGCCCAGGTGCTCGTCCCTGCGTTCGTGGGAACGGTGGATGGACTCCAAACTTGCTTCGCTTGGAATCCGGCGGTGTCCGCCGGTTGCAGCCCTACGCTGTCAGATGACGTCTCAGAGCTGAAGGCATACACCAGCGCGGGAAACTACAACCCGATGTACTACGCGGTGGCTGGGCTTCCGAGCCTGTTCCTTACCGGCGCCAAGGCCATCTACGCCATGCGGATCGTTGGCGGTCTTCTCAGCGTTGCCTTCCTTGCTGTTGCCCTGACTGCTTTGGCGAGCCTTCAACGCTGGAAACTGCCATTGTTTGTCGGGTCGATAGCCGTGACCCCCATGGTTTTGTTCCTGTCCGGAGGGGTGAACCCCAATTCACTGGAAATCGCCGCGTCGATGGCTGTGTTCAGCGCACTGTGTTTGTCGTGGGAGAGAATCGCCTCCGGCGCTCATTGGCGGCTACCCCTTGCCGCTGCGGCGATTTCAGCTGCTGTCCTGGCCAACACCCGGGCTGCCTCACTTCTTTGGCTCGCCTTGGCCGTGGCGGCGTCACTCTTGATGTTCGGGCTTCGTCCGCTCGTTTCCGTGTTGCGTCTGCGATTTGTGCAGGCGATGGCATTCGTGGTCGCCGTCGCGTGCGGGCTCGCCGTGCTTTGGCTCAAGAGCGCGGATAGCCTGCAAAGCCTCATGGGCGCGGGGATCGACACATCACCGGCCCGGATCGCCGCGATCATGCTGGACAAGACGTTCGATTTCGCGGCCGGTTACGTGTCCTACCTTGGTTGGCTGGATACTTTGGGGCCAAGCGGGGTGCTCACTGTCTGGGCGGCGCTGATCATCGGGGCGATCGTGGCAGCATTGTCCGTGCCCAGCCGTTCAGCGCGGCTGACCATCGCTTTCCTGGTGGCTGCGATCATCGTTCTCCCTCCGGTGCTGCAGATTCCCCTTGCGAAGGAGGTAGGAATTATCTGGCAGGGTCGGTACATCCTGGCGCTTGTGGCCGTGATGATCACTGCATGCGGGGTTGCAATGCGCTCTTTCGATATCGACTTCCGCCGCACAGGACGACGGGCGCTATCGGTAGTGCTCGCTATCCTGGTATTTGGCCATTTCTACAGCTTTATCTATGGAATGCGCCGGTACGTCATTGGTCTCCATGACGAGTCCAACTGGCGGGACATGCTGACGGCGCCCCAGTGGCAGCCGCCGTTTGGATGGATTCCCCTTACTGTGGCCTACCTGGCTGTCTTGTTCGTGGGAGCCGTTCTTCTTTACCGCACCATGACGGCCCGGAATCCAGTAAGCCCGGCACCAAGCACCACGCCAATGGAAGTCCGGGCATCGAACGTGTAGAGACCTGCTGCCCCTAGCGTCGGGTCATCTCCGGATGCTTCGCATCGGCCATGGAACCGCGTTCGTGCGTGGCTCGCTGGGGAATCCGGATGCCCGCTTGGGCGAGCCGCCGCCTCGTAGCTTCCGGGCTGACGTACTCACCGACGGTAGGCGATTTGCCCAGCGGCACCACCGAATGAACGATCGTCTGCTCGTAAACGTGGACCAGGTTGAATGCCTGGGCACCGTCTCGGCCGCGGGTGCCGCCCTGCGGAACATTGAGGTCCTGCGTGTAGCAGCTCGCGGAAGCCACCGATACCGGGACGCCCGCGAACATGGCCATGGTGGAGTAGTGCAGGTGGCCGCCCAGGATGGAACGGATATCCGAATTGCGTACGACGTCGGCCAGTGCCGCTTGGCCGCGCAGCTCCACCAGGATGGATAGGTCGAGGACGCTCGGGACCGGAGGGTGGTGGAGGGCAAGGATCGTGCCGTCCGGAGCCGGCGTCGCGAGCTCCGATTCCAACCAGTCGAGCTGGCTCTGGCTCAGCTCACCGTGATGGAAGCCGGGCACGGAGGTATCCAGCGTGATGATCCGCAGCCCGTTGACGAAGTAGCTGTGATCCACCGGAGCGTCATTGTCGCTCTGGTCGAAGAGGCCAGCACGGAAATTCGCCCGGTCGTCGTGGTTTCCCATCGCCCAGATCACCCGCGCTCCCATCTCTCGACAGGCAGGCTCGACGATCGAGCGGAGTTTGGCGTAGGCGCCCGGCTCACCCTGATCGGCGAGGTCACCGGTGAAGATCACGGCGTCGGGACGGACCTTTGACGCGTGTACTTCCGAAAAGAGTTGCCTGAGATGGGCTTCGCTGTCGACGGCGCCGTACAGGGGTTCCGGCCCTCCCAACAGATGGGAGTCGCTAAGGTGCAGAAGTACGTGTCCTGGCCGCGGGTGCTCGGCCTCGATGAGCTCCATTACTACCTTCGGGTCGGTAGGAGACGGCGCCTCCAGTGTCTGCCCCAATAAACCCAATCCAACCAGACAAAAGGCTAACGCAGGGTAACTTACCGTCGGAATGTTGGAAAATTACTGGGGCTCCCCCTCCGATCCCCGCTCACTTTTAGGGCGATTTTCGACGACGCTCGCTCACCTTTAGCCGCATTCCACCCGACGCTCGCTCACCAAAAATGAGCGAGCGTCCGCCCAAAAGACCACATAGGTGAGCGGGCGTCGGTGTTTTGGCGCCGGTTGGAAGCGAGCTCCGAAACAGACCCCCTTGACTCGAACCTGTGCCTCCCCTCACAATAAGCGAATGGCTTTCACTAAAGAAGAGGCGGCGCTCGTGCCGTCCGCGACCGTCAGCGTTGACGGCGGATTGAAGAAGAACGCAATCGGCACTCGCGACATTGTGTTCATGTTGGTGTCAGCGGCCGCTCCGCTGACCATCGTCGTCGGGATCGCCCCGCTCGCCCTCGCTGTGGGCGGCGTCGGTGCGCCCGCCATCTACATTGCCGCGGCTATCGGCCTGGGCCTGTTCGCCATCGGTTTCATGGCGCTCACCCGCCATGTCCGGTCCTACAGCGGCTTTTATGGCTACATCTCGAAAACCCTCGGCCGCGTGGTTGGCCTCGGCTCCGGCCTCACCGCCTGGATGAGCTACAACGGCCTGCAAATCGGCCTCTACGGACTACTGGGCATCCAAGCCAACCTCGCCGTCAAATCCTTCACCGGCGTGGAACTTCCCTGGTGGCTCTACGCGATCGTCTCAATCGGTGCCGTCTGGTACCTGGGCTGGCGCGGAATCGACGTCGGCGCCAGGGTCCTCGCCGTCCTGCTCACCCTCGAAACCCTGATCGTCGCCATCGTCGCCGCGTTCGTCCTGGCCCAAGGCGGCGCACACGGCATCAGCTTTGAATCATTCAGCCCGCAGGCCATCTTCTCCCCGCAGTTCGCCGCCGTCCTGGGCCTGGGTTTCTCCGCCTTCATGGGATTTGAATCCGGAGCCCTGTACCGGGAAGAGGCCCGCGACCCGGACCGCAGTGTCCCCCGTGCCACCTATATCTCCATCGCCTTCATCGGGGCGTTCTACGCCTTCGCCGTCTGGATCATCGTCCAGGCCTTCGGAGCGGACGCCGTCCAGGCCTTTGCCGCCGGCCACCTCGACGCCGGAGACACCGCCTACATCGCAGCGGGCAACTTCGCGGGCGGCTGGTGCGTGAACCTCATGAGCGTGTTGATCGTTACCAGCATCTTCGCGGCCCAGCTCTCCTTCCACAACACCATCAACCGCTACACGTTGTCCTTGAGCCGCGAGGGCATCTTCCCGAAGCGCTCGGGCCGGATCAGCCCTCGATATCGCACGCCGTCCGTGGCGGGCTTCGACCAGACCCTCCTCGCGCTCGCCCTCGTGATCGGCGCGGCCCTCTTCCAACTGGACCCCTTCACCCAGTTCCTGATCTGGACGAACACCCCGGGAGTGATCGGCGTCCTCCTCCTGCAGGCACTCACCGGCGTCGGGGTCGTGGTCTTCTTCACGCGACTCAAGGAGCATGGCCTTCGCTGGTACGTCGTGCCTTCCGCCGTGGCAGCCACGATCATCATGTGCGTAGTCATCTACCT
Organism: Arthrobacter sp. FW306-1B-F12A; assembly: GCF_058781865.1. NCBI lineage: Bacteria > Bacillati > Actinomycetota > Actinomycetes > Micrococcales > Micrococcaceae > Arthrobacter > Arthrobacter sp. FW306-1B-F12A. The sequence goes on along the minus strand of NZ_JBYSXD010000003.1, from coordinate 172,891 downwards.
GATGGCCAACAATGCCCAACTGATCACCGGCCTTCCGGCCGGGGACCCCGTCAACACGACGCTCCTCGTTTTCGCCCCGCTTTTGTTTGCCGCCGGAACCGTACTGGCCCTCGTGCTGCGCAAGGTCAACCCGGCCGCATACCAGCGGATCGGCCACGCCGAGTGATCCCGGAGCCTAGTCTTGAGGGATGCAGACTCCGAGCAAAACCAGCCAGCTAGGACGGCCCCGGACACCGAGGCTCTCACGGAAGGCGATCGGCCGCGCGGCACTTGAGATGTTCGAAAAGGAAGAGAGCCTCTCGATCCCTCGGCTCGCGGAACGCCTGGGCGTCAGGCAGTCATCTTTCTACAAGCACGTCACAGGTCGGCAGGAGATCATCGAACTGGCCCGTGGCGCGCTCGTAGACAGAGCTCCGATGCCCGAGTTGCCGTCCGGCAGCCTCGACGACGTCATCCGCGAGATCTTCGACTCCCTCCGCAAGGCGTACAGCCTGGTACCGGCGCTCCTTCCCCTCCTGCTCACGCAGCCGGTGTCACACCCGGCAGCCTTGGAGCGCTACGACCAGTACGTCGAAGCGTTTGAGATCGCGGGGGCGCCACGGCACCTCATCATTCCCGCACTGGAAACCCTCGACAGCGCAGCGATCGGCGCGAGCCTCGACGCAATGACGATGGAATCCGCATGGAGCATCAACCAAGAGGAAGAAGGCACTTATCCCCATCTGTTCGCGGCAAAGAAGGCCGTGGCAGAGCACCCTGTGGACCGCTTCGCATTCCTGGCCGATGTCCTCTCGGCAGGATTGAAGGCAGCCATCGACGACGACTGATCCTCACCGGGCCGGCGTCGGAACCCGAACACAACAAGGAGTTATATCTTGACCACGCCCGAGCCCATCGATCTCGTCATCTTCTCGTCCAGCATCCTCCACGGTGAGGCGCTGACTGAGACCGCCGGTTTCGTCGCCGTCTCGAATGGGAGGATTGCGCACGTCGGCCGCACCGACGGCGAGCAGACAGCCAACGCCGCCGCCGAATGGACGGCACGAGCCAAACAGGTGATCGACGTCGGCGAGGCAACAGTCTGCCCCGGCCTGATCGACGCCCACATCCATCCCATCCACGGCGCGGAAATCGCCCGCGGCCTTGACCTGGGCGGGATCACCGAGCTCGACGACGTCCGCGCCGCCCTCGTGCGATATGCCGCTTCCACACCGCACGCCGTCGGCTCCGATTGGTTGTTCGCTTGGGGCCTCGACCCTGTCATTTTCGGGGATGCGGGTTTCAACAACTCCCTCTTCGACGGCATCCTCGACGACGAACTCGTGTTCATCACCCTGTTCGACGGCCACGCCTCGCTCGTCTCCGACGCCGCCCTCAAGCTCGCCGGGGTCACCGGAGCGGAGAAACTGCCGAGCACGGGCTATGTCGGCGTCGACCAGCTCGGCAAGCCCAACGGCATGCTCTACGAAATGGCCGCCCAGGAGCTCGTCCGCGGCGTCCTTCCCGAGCTCTCCTTCGAGCAGCGCGTCGACGGGCTGGAGAAACTCCTGCGTTCCATGGCCGAATCCGGGCTGGTGGCGGGCCAGATGCTGGACTTCGGCGCCCCGGACACCTTGGAGGTGCTGGAGGCCTTGGAGCGCCGAGGCGAACTCGCCATCCGGCTGCGGATCTCCCCGTGGGTCATGCCCGGCGCCACGGAGGAAGACCTGAAGGCCATGCTCGCGATGCAGGGCAGGCACGGAAGGCGCTGGCACGTTCACGGCATCAAGCTCATGATGGATGGAACCATCGACAACGGCACGGCGTGGCTCTTTGAGCCCGACGCCCACGGAGAATCCCTCCACCCGCTCTGGCACGATCCTGAAGCCCTCGCCGCGGCCATGAAGTTCTTCCACGACCACCGGATCCCCACCACGACGCACGCCATCGGCGATCAGGCGGTGTCCTTCGTCGCCCGGACCATCGGGGCCCTTCCCAAGAACGGCACGGTCCACCGGATCGAGCACATCGAGTCCATCCCGGATGCGGTGTTGGCGGAAATCATCAATGCGGGCGCCGCTACCAGCCTGCAACCGACGCATTGCGCCCTCTACAGCCGAGCCGACCACACGGACAATTGGTCCCGCAGGCTTGGCAGCGAACGGGCCAACCACGCGTGGCGGACCCGCGATCTCCGCGACGCCGGAGCCATCGTCGCCCTCGGATCGGACTGGCCCATCGCTCCCTTCGACCCGCGGGCGATCATCGCCTCAGCGCAGACGCGCCGCCCGGCCGGCCGGCCCGACGTCGAACCCGTCCAACCCCGGCAGGCGCTATCCGCGCGTGCCGCGCTCGAAGGTTACACGAGCCAATATTGGAGGTCTGTCGGTGAAGAGGGCGGAATCGTAGAGATCGGGGCACGCGCCGATCTGACCGTGGTCCGGCACAATCCTTTGACCACCGCGCCGGACGAATTCGCGCAGACGCCGGTGATCCTGACCGTTGTTGACGGTGAAGTCGTTGTCGACGGCCGTCAGGTGCTTACGGCGGGAGTCACTCTGGACTCCGTCCAGGGAGCCTAGGCGAGGGCCTCTTCGAGTGCCTCGATGAGCTCTTGGGAATCGGGCTCGACGGCGGACGGGAAGCGGGCGAGCACCGCGCCTTCGCGGCTCACGAGGAACTTTTCGAAGTTCCACTTCACCTTCTGCGGTTTGGAGCCGTCGTCCGTCCGGGTCAGCTCGGCGTACAGGGGGTGCTGTTGCTTGCCGCGGACCTTGGCCTTGCTCGCGAGCGGGAACGAGACGCCGAAATTGCGCTGGCAGAAGTCCGCGATCTCGGCGTCCGAACCCTGTTCCTGGCCGGCGAACTGGTTGCACGGCACGCCCAGAATCTCGAATCCACGGTCACGGTATTTGCCGTAGAGCTCCTCCAGTCCCGAGTACTGGCGCGTGAACCCACACTTCGAAGCCACGTTGACAACCAGTACGGCTTTGCCCTCGAAATGCCCGAAGTCGGCCTGGGAGCCGTCGTTGAACGTCAGGGGGATGCTGTAGAGCGGGGACATTGAATCGCTTCCTTACCACGGGGAACCTTGGCAAACTGCCGCCTTCGAGTCTACGCGCGGCAGCTCGCTTGGACAGGCTACAAGGAATCCGACGACTTACGGCTTGGGGGACGCGGTTTTGGTAGTTGCCGTGACCGACGGCGTGGGCTGGGTGGGTGCCGGCGGCGTGGGCACGGACTGGGTCACGCTCGGCACCGGAACGGGAAGGCTCGACGTCGGCGCCACCGGCGGCGGTACGGTCACGGTAGGCGGGACTACCGTTGTCGGCCCCTGCGTCACCGTGGGCGGTTGCGTCCCGGTAGGAGCCTGCGTCAAGGTAGGGCTCGGGGTGCCGCTCGGTGTCTTGCTTGGCGTGGGAGTGCCGCTCGGAGTCGGTGTTGGCGTCCCGGTCGGGGTGCCAGTCGGCGTCCCGGTCGGGCTCGGCGTCGGGCTCGGAGTCGGCGTCCCGCTGGGTGACGCTGTCGGACTCGGCGTCGGGCTCGCAGTCGGCGTCCCGCTGGGTGACGCCGTCGGGCTGCCGCTGGGTGACGCCGTCGGTGTCGCGGTCGGCACCACCTTCGCTTCCTGCACCCCGCCGGTCACCGCTTCCCTTGAGGGTACGGCTCCCGGGTCGGTCGGCACGGCCCCGGGGATGGACCAGACAGACCCGGCCGAGGTCGCGGTGGCGGAACCTGGCTGGTAGCTGACCATCGGGATGTCGCCGAGGGGATCCACCTGCTTGGTGGGCAGGAACGTCCAGTTCATCGGGTTGGTATAGACACCGTTGAGGATCGTCTCGAAGTGCAAGTGGCAACCGGTCGAGGAACCCGTGGTTCCCACCCTGGCAATGACTTCGCCCACACGGACCGATTGCCCCTTGGTCACTGCAATGCCCTGCAGGTGGTTGTACGTGGTGACAAGGCCGTTGCCGTGATCGATTTCCACGCGATTGCCGCCGCCCCAGGGGTGCCAACCCACGGCCCGGACCACGCCGGAGTCGGCTGCGTAGACCAGCGTGCCGCAAGCCGCGGCGAAATCCTGGCCCCAGTGGAACTCGCCCGGCAATCCGGTGAACGGATCGATCCTCAACCCGAAGGGAGAGCTCGGAAGCAGCATTTCGAGCGGCGCGTAGAGTTTCCCGGCAGGCGGCCGGTCGAGGGAACTCGACGAGACATTGAGAGTGCCAACGCCGTTCTTGTCGAGGGTTTGGACCGGGGAGCGTTCAAAAGACACCGTGGCTTTGTCACCTGCCTGGACCGGGGCCGACGGCGGGCTTGGGGGCACGGTCTCCTGGGCGCTCGAGGTGGCACCATCGGTGGGCAGCATTCCGGGTTCGACTTGGCCAGTGGCCAGGGATCCATCGCTTGCCGCTCCGCCCAAACCCGGGCCCTGGAAACCGAAAGCGAGGATTACCACGACAGCGAGGAAGCACGCCGAGAGGACCCGGCCGAATTTTCTTGTGAGCACCAGGTCGACGACCTGGCCAGACTCATGATGCTTTCCCACAGCGGCTCCTGAGACGGGCGCTCATCCCCAGTACGGGCGCGCTTGTCCCATTGTGGCCGTTGCGAAATCGAATGGGAACACTCGACTTCATACTTGGCCGGTCCGCGAAACACTCGCCGGACCGTGGCGGGCTACTCGCCGAGGTTCGCTTTAAGCAGGGCGCGGTGCTCGACGGCGGCATCCGAATGCAGCGTGCGCCCGGCGTCGGTCAGTTCGAGGTACAGCGAGCGGCGGTCATCCGCGCAGGTCACGCGGGACACGAGTCCGGCTTTCTCCAAGCGGTCAACAACCTTGGAGACAGCGCTCTGGGTCATGGGAGTCCGCTCGCCCAGCGCCTTCATTCGGCAGGCAGAGTCAACACTTTCGGCAACAAGATCGAGGATTTCGAACTCGTTCAGGCCGATGTCGAACTTGGCTTCGAGGGCGCGGTCGATCGCGGCCGCGGTGCGGAAGTACGAGTTCTGGATGCTGCGCCATTGCTCAACCAGCTGGCGATCCTGCGTTGTTGCCATGGCCCGATTCTAGTCGAAACCCCAAATAAAGTCCACGTCATAAGATTCCTAGTCATATTCCTTGTCATTGAATGACGCGTCATATAGATTGATCTGCATGACTTCACCAAGCACCCTCACTAGATCTGCCGAGCAGCTCCATACAGCCGTCCGCTGGACCCGGGCCCAGTGGCTGCTGCTGATGGTGGTGTGCACCGTTCTGGCCCTCGACGGCCTGGACGTTTCCATGGTGGGCGTAGCCCTTCCCTCCATCGGCCACGAACTCCACCTCGGAACCGATTCCCTGCAGTGGATCGTTTCCGCCTACGTCTTGGGATACGGGAGCCTGTTGCTCCTGGGCGGGCGGCTCGCCGACCTGCTGGGCCGGCGTCGGATCTTCCTGATCGCCTTGACTGTGTTCGCTGCGGCTTCGCTCCTCGGCGGCCTCGTGAACGATCCCACCCTCTTGATCGCAACGCGCTTCGTCAAGGGCTTGGCCGCGGCATTCACTGCCCCTACCGGCTTCTCCATCATCACTACCAACTTCGCCGAAGGCCGCGAGCGCAACAAGGCGCTGTCCATCTTCACCACTTTCGGCGCGAGCGGCTTTTCGCTCGGGCTGGTGGTTGGCGGGCTCATGACCAGTTTGAGCTGGCGCTGGACCTTCCTTGTATCGGTACCGATCGCCGTCGCCGTCGTGCTTCTCGGCATGTTGTTCATTCCCCGGGATAAGCCGTCCACGGAAGAAAGCGGCCACGACGTCTGGGGCGCGGTGACCCTCGCACTCGGCATGCTTGGCCTCGTGTACACCTTGGTTTCAGCGCCGGAGAAGGGCTGGGGATCTGTGGCAACAATCGCCGGATTCGCCATCTCTGCTGCCGTGCTGGCAACCTTCGCCGTCATCGAAAACCGAGTCAAGCACCCGCTTATCCGCTTCGGCATCCTGCGTGAAGGCTGGGTGGCCCGCGCCAACCTGAGTGCCGTTGGACTGTTCGGCTCCTACCTGAGCTTCCAGTTCATCCTCACCATGTACCTGCAGTCGGTGCTCGGCTGGTCTCCCCTGGGCATGGCGCTTGCCTTGCTTCCCACAGGGCTCCTGGTGGCAACGAGCGCACCCTTCGCGGACAGGTTCATCGAGAAATTCGGCGCCCCGAAGCTCATCCTCACCGGCCTGACCGCCATGGGACTGGGCTACGTCTTGTTCCTCCGCGTTGGAACGTCGCCCAACTACGTCCTGGACATCCTGCCCTCGGTCATCCTGCTGGGCATCGGTTTCGCTTTGGCCTTCCCGTCCATCAATGTCCAAGCCACCGCTGGAATCCGGGATTCGGAGCAGGGACTGGCCGCCGGACTCATCCAGACCAGCACGCAGGTTGGCGCGGCACTCGTCCTCGCCGTGACGACCGCCCTCGTCAGCGGGCATGACACCGGCGCAGGCGCAAACGGCACTGTCAGCGCGGCGGCCATGCTCGATCAGTACCGGCCCGGCCTGGTCCTGAGCGCTGCGGTGGCGATCGCGGCCCTGCTCGTGGCAGCGTCCCCGGCGCGCCGCCGTCGGGCACTTGCCGAGCAGCCCGCAGCCTAAGCGGACTCGCGTGAAAGGTGCCGGCCGGCTCATTCCAGAGCGGGCGGGCACTTCTGCGTTAGCCCGGTACCGCTGCGTAAACAAGACGGCACCTTGCGCCAGCAGAATGAAGCGCAACAATGGACCATGGTCAACTTCCTGAAGAAGTGGCAAGCGGAACTGCGGATGACTTTTACGGGTCACCCGCAGTCCACGCCTGACTGGGTGCTGCGGCTTGCCGAGGGAAACGACCCCGGGTACCACCTTCCCGGATCGGCCGTCTGGGCCGTCCACGGTTCCATGTCCACGATCATCGCGGGAATCCGGGTGCTGCTCATGCAATCCCTGCATCCCGGCGCTTTGGCGGGGGTGTACGACCATTCAGGCTTCAAAAGGGATCCCCTCGGCCGCCTGGCAAATACCATCCGTTGGATCTTCACGGTGAGCTACGGCTCCATGGACGCAGCCCACACGGCAACCCACTTCGTGCGGCGGGTGCACGATTCCGTCAAGGGCAACTACGTTGACGCCCAGGGCCAAACCCGCGAGTACTCAGCAAACGATCCCGAGCTTCTCCGCTGGGTCCACGTTGCGTACGCGGATTCCTTCGTTGCGGCGCACCGGATCTGGGGCGGGGCGGTCCCCGGCGGCGCCGACGCCTACATCCGCGAATGGGCCCAGGCCGGCCGCCTCATGGGAGTCGAGGACCCTCCCTTGAGCCTCGCGGAAGTGACGGCGGAAATGGACCAGTGGTACGCCTCCGGACATCTCCGCGCGGACGAGCGGCTCAGGGAAACCATCGAATTCATCAGGTACCCCCCGTTGAAAGCGTCGCTGCAACCCGGTTACCGGATTCTGTTCGCCGCGGCCGTCGCCAGCCTGGAGCCCCGATATCGGGAATTGCTGGGGCTGGAAAAAGCCCGTATAGGCCCCATTCCGCTACCGTCGATTCTCGCCGCGCGGGTGGTGCTCGCTGTCGTGCGCCTGACGTTGGGCCGCAGCGGCCCCAGCGAGCAGGCCGCCCGGAAACGATTGCGGCGCCTGGGGTACGAGGCTTAGACGCAGAGGAGCCCGGCGGAACGGTGTGGCCGTTCCGCCGGGCTTCCTTGACGAATCGCTAGATCAGCGCGTCCGACAAGTGGTTCGGAGTGCCGAAGCGGTGCGCCGTGATGCTGATGGCCTGCTCGTGCAGGAACGGCAGCATCTCGATGCGGCCGGCCGGGGTCACCGTGCCGTGGTAGATCGCGACGTCGGGACGGCCGCCGGTCGCTGCGCTCAGCGCGCTGCTGTCCCCGCCGATCAGGCGGATACGGCCGCCGTTGATGCCTGCCGCGGAAACCAGCCATTCGGCGTCGTTCTGGATGCGGGTGCCCACGCCGAGCCCCGCGAACGCTGCGATGACAGCTTCGGGAAGTTCGACGGCGGAGGACACCGTGAGCGCCGAACTCGCCACTGCACCGGCTGCCACGACGCGAAGCAAGTCCACGAGCTTCCCGCCCTCGGACAAGCGGATGGTCACGGGGATGGCCCGGTACCGGAAGACGTTGCGCTCGGCGCTCAGGCCGGAGACGTCCTTGCGGGTGCCGAATTCCGTGGCCCATGCCTCGGCGTCGCTGAAGAGCGCCTTCTGCAGGGCCTCCGCCTCGCTGGCTTCGACAAGCGAGCCTGCGGCCTTGGCGGCGGCCAGGATCGAAGCGGCCGCACCCTTGAGCGTGGCACCGCGCTTGGCGCGGGGCTCCGTAGGGAGCCAGCTACCCAGCCCCACCAGGTAGTTGGGTCCGCCGGCCTTGGTGCCGGCGCCCACGGCGGACTTCTTCCAGCCGCCGAACGGCTGCCGCTGGACGATTGCGCCCGTGATGCCGCGGTTCACGTAGAGGTTGCCGGCCTGGATGGTCTCCAGCCAGACGCCCATTTCACCGGAATCGAGCGAGTGCAGCCCGGCGGTGAGGCCGTATTCGATCTCGTTCTGGATTGCGATGGCTTCTTCCAAGGTGGACGCCGTCATGACGCCGAGGACCGGGCCGAAGAACTCGGTCAGGTGGAAGTAGGATCCGCGCTTCACGCCGAACCGGATGCCCGGGGACCACAGACGGCCGGTCTCGTCCAGCTTCTCGGGCTTCACGGCCCAGGTCTCGCCCTCGCCGAGGGTGGTCAGCGCGTTGAGGAGCTTGCCGTTGGCCGGCTCGATGATCGGGCCCATCTGGGTGGTGGCCTCTTCCGGGTAGCCCACCTTGAGCGAGCGGGCGGCATCCACGAGTTGGTTGTGGAAGCGCTCGGACGTGGCTACGGAACCCACCAGGATCACCAGTGAAGCGGCGGAGCACTTCTGCCCTGCGTGCCCGAAAGCGGAGTACACAACGTCCTTGGCGGCAAGATCGAGGTCGGCGTGCGGGGTGACGATGATGGCGTTCTTGCCCGAGGTTTCCGCGAGCAGCGGGAGGTCCTGCCGGAAGGACCGGAAGAGCTCAGCGGTCTCGTAGCCGCCGGTGAGAATCACGCGGTCAACGCTGGGGTGCGAGACCAGCTGGGTGCCCAGCTCGCGTTCTTCGAGCTGCACGAGCGCCAGCACTTCGCGCGGCACGCCGGCCTCCCACAGGGCGTCCACCATGACGGAACCGGAGCGGCGGGCCTGCTTTGCGGGTTTGATCACGACGGCGGATCCCGCCGCGAGTGCCGCCAGCGTGGAGCCCGCAGGAATCGCCACCGGGAAGTTCCACGGCGGGGTCACAACGGTGAGCTTCGCTGGGACGAACCTGGCGCCGTCGACCGTTTCCAGGTCCTTGGCGCGCTCGGCGTAGTAGTGCGCGAAGTCGATTGCTTCGCTGACTTCGGGGTCGCCCTGTTCGATCGTCTTGCCGGTCTCGGAGGCCATAACCTCGAGAAGTTCGGCGCGGCGGGATTCCAGGATGTCGCCTGCGCGGTGCAGGATGGCTGCGCGCTCGGCGGCAGGCATGGCGCCCCAAGTTTTGCCGTGTTCCACTGCGGTGGCAATGATGCGTTCCAGTTCCTGCGGGTCGCTGACCTTGCTGGCTTCAACGATCGCGTTTCCCGCAGTGGAGCCCGGGATGCGGTCGAGGATGGCACGGCCCCAGGCCCGGTTGGCGGGCAGGGCAGGATCGGTGTCCGGAGTGTTGGCGAAGCCCTGGCTTGGCATGGCGGCCGCGGGCTTGTTGCGGTCCTGCGTGCGGTTGGGGCCCGGAACGGCGTCGTCCAATTCTGCGAGGGAGGCGAGGAAGCGCTGCTTCTCGCGTTCGAACAGAGTGTCATTCTCGCTGAGCTCGAACACCGCGGACATGAAGTTGTCCTGGCTGGCGCCTTCTTCGAGGCGGCGGATCAGGTAGGCGATGGCAACGTCGAACTCGCCCGGGTGCACCACCGGCGTGTACAACAGGAGGCTGCCGACGTCCTTGCGGACGGCCGTGGCTTGGCCCGTGGCCATACCGAGGAGCATCTCGAACTCAATGCCCGCCGTAACGCCGCGCTCCTTCGCGAGCAGCCACGCAAACGCGATGTCGAAGAGGTTGTGGCCGGCGACGCCGATGCGGACCGCATCGATGTGTCCTGGAGTGAGCGCGTAGTTCAGGACGCGCTTGTAGTTGGTGTCCGAATCCTGCTTGGTGCCCCACGTAGCGAGCGGCCAGCCCTGGATGGACGCCTGGACCTGTTCCATAGGCAGGTTGGCGCCCTTGACGACGCGCACCTTGATGGGAGCGCCGCCGTTTGCCCGGCGGGACGCAGCCCATTCCTGCAGTTCCTGCATGGCCGACAGCGCGTCCGGGAGGTAGGCCTGCAGCACGATGCCGGCCTCAAGGTTCTTGAATTCGGGCTTGTCCAGGATCCGGGTGAACACGGCCATGGTCAGGCTGAGGTCCTTGTATTCCTCCATGTCCAGGTTGATGAACTTGGGCTTGGGGAACGATGCGGCCAGCTCGTAGAGCGGGGTGAGCTTCTCCACCACGTGGTCCACTGCTTCGTCGAAGGCCCACAGCGAGTGCGGGGCCACCGTGGAGGACTCCTTGATGGAGACGTAGTCGACGTCGTCACGGGCCAGGAGCTTGAGGGTCCCCTCGAGCCTGCGGCTGGCTTCGCGTTCGCCCAGGACGGCCTCGCCCAGCAGGTTCACGTTCAGGTGGACGCCGTTCTGCTTGATCTTGGCGATGGCCGGGCCAAGCTTGGCATCGGTGGCGTCCACGATCAGGTGGCCCACCATGTCGCGGAGGACTTTGCGTGCGATCGGGATGACCACCTGCGGCAGGACCGGAGCCATGACGCCGCCGGTGCGCACAGCAGCGCGCATGTACCAAGGCAGGAAGGCCGGGACCTTCGGGGCAAGCTTGGCCAGGTTGCGGCCGGCGACGGACAGATCCTCGGGGCGGATGACGCCGTCGACGAATCCCACCGTGAAGTCCAGGCCGTTCGGATCCTTCAGGACGCCGGCGAGGCGCTGTGCGGAAACGTCAACGGGTACCTTCGAGGCCTCGGTGAGCCAGTGTCGAACCAGTTGGATGGCTTCGTGGGCCAACTCCTGGAGGTGTCCGGATTCCGGGGTGGATTGTGTCCTGGCGTCGATGCTCGAATCCCGGGTTGGTGTGCTCATGCGCTTCATTCCTTTTGGTGCGGAGAGTGCTTTGTTTCCATCAGTATGGATCTACAATCAGATTAGGAAAAGCGATCTTTTCTGAAGAATATTCATTAGATTTCTCGACCCTTCTGGAGAGCCGAATGCTGGATGTCCGCAGGCTGCGCTTGCTGCACGAATTGAAGATCCGCGGAACGCTCGCAGAAGTGGCCGACGCCATGAAGTACAGCCCGTCCTCGGTGTCCCAGCAGTTGACCTTGTTGGAGAAGGAAGCGGGCGTGAAACTGCTGAGAAAATCCGGCCGACGGGTGCAGCTGACGCCGCAGGCCGAGATCCTCGTGGAACATGCGGCCGCTTTGCTGGCCACCCTCGAGCGGGCAGAGACGGATCTCGCGGCGTCCCTCTCCACAGTGACGGGAACAGTGCGGCTCGCCGTGTTCCAAACCGCCGCCCTGGCCCTCATGCCGGACTTCCTCACCATCATGAAGGGCGAGTATCCCGAAGTGCGAGTGGAAATGATCCAGCGCGAACCCGAGACTGCGCTCTATGAAACCTGGGCCCGAGACTTCGACATCGTGGTGGCCGAGCAATACCCAGGGCACGCAGCACCACACCACCCCGGCCTGGACCGCGCAACCCTGACCAGCGACGCCATCAGGCTGGCCACTCCCCCGATTGGCCTCGGTGGCGAGTCGATTTCCTCGCTCGCGGATACGGCTCCCCTGCCATGGGTCATGGAACCGCATGGTGCGGCGTCCCGGCACTGGGCAGAACAAGCATGCCGCTCCGCTGGCTTCGAGCCCGACGTCCGGTACGAAACCGCCGATCTCCAAGCGCAAATCCGGCTCATCGAGTCCGGCAATGCCGTGGCCCTCATGCCGGACCTCGTCTGGACGGGCCGGACCACTCCGGTCCAACTGCTGGACCTCCCCGGGCTCCCCAAGCGGACAGTCTTCACGTCGACGCGCACCGCCGGCCGGATCCACCCCGCAATCCTGGCATGCCGGGAAGTCCTAGAACGGGTGGCCGCGGAACGGGCGTAGGGTTCGGCTGGCTGGTGCGGTCGGATTCTGCACGATCATTCCGCTCGCGCCCACAATCCGAATAGAGCCAAAACGCAAAAAGGCCCCGGTCCAAGGACCGGGGCCAAACGCGGAGAATGGGGGATTTGAACCCCCGAGGGCGTTAACCCAACACGCGTTCCAGGCGTGCGCCATAGGCCGCTAGGCGAATTCTCCATGCTTCTGAATCAAAAGCAGACTCCACTGTACCCGAGAATTTCGGCATCGCCCAATCGGGACATTCATGGTGTCGAGCGGGCCCTCCGTGCGCTTAAACGTAAAAATGGACGCCCCCAATGCGTCCATTCCTCCGGCACTCCGTTGAGCTGCTGGGTCCAGCCCCTGAAACCAGGCCCTGCGGCTCACAATCTTGAGATTGCCCCAATCGGTGTACATACCAATAGTCCGCTGGGTTCAGCGGTTTGGCAATGGAGATTGGAAACCATCCTTTGACCTGTTTTTGAGCGGCCGCTGGGAGGATGGTGGAATGAGCCAACTGCACGCCCTCGTTGTCTACGTCCCGGTATCCCATAGCGAGAGCTTGCTGGCCGCGATCGGTGATGCCGGGGCCGGCAGAATCGGCGACTATTCGCATTGCTCATTCACCACTCCGGGCACCGGACGCTTCACCCCCATGCCAGGGGCACAACCGTTCATCGGCGCCGTGGGGCAAGGTGAAACGGTGCCGGAAATCCGGGTCGAGTGCGTGGTTGAGACAGACTTGCTCGACGCCGTAGTGCAGGCCCTGCGCTCAGCCCACCCTTATGAGGAGCCCGCGTTCATGACGTGGCCGGTGAACGGCTGGCGCTAACTGGACATGTCCATCTTTTGGCTCCCACAAGGCACATGTCCGCAAATTCGGAGGGCTCGAAAACTTCGGGTAAGCTTGTCGACGGCCCCTCATGTGGCGTCATCCTGTTGAACTCCCCCAGGACCGGAAGGTAGCAAGGGTAGATGGGCTCTGGCGGGTGCATGAGGGGTCTCTTATTTAAATGTCAGTCCCTATAGGTAGGTTTCCCCTGTGACTGTTACTACTGCGCTTTACCGCAGATATCGCCCCGATTCTTTCGCGGACGTTATCGGGCAGGAACACGTCACCGAGCCGCTCATGACGGCCCTGCGCAAAAACCGGGTCAACCACGCCTACCTCTTCTCCGGCCCCCGCGGCTGCGGAAAAACCACGTCCGCCCGCATCCTCGCCCGCTGCCTCAATTGCGCCGAAGGCCCCACGGACACTCCTTGTGGCAAATGCAACAGCTGCGTTGAGCTGGCCCGCGGCGGCTCCGGCTCCCTCGACGTGATCGAGATCGACGCTGCCAGCCACGGTGGCGTGGATGACGCCCGGGATCTCCGCGAACGCGCCACCTTCGCCCCGGTCCGGGACCGCTACAAGATCTTCATCATTGACGAAGCCCACATGGTCACCTCGGCCGGCTTCAATGCGCTGCTTAAGATCGTCGAAGAGCCGCCGGAACACATCAAATTCATCTTCGCCACCACGGAGCCGGACAAGGTCATCGGCACCATCCGCTCCCGTACGCACCACTACCCCTTCCGGCTGGTGCCGCCCGAGCCGTTGATGCAGTACCTCGAGCTTCTCTGCCAACAGGAAAACGTGCCGGTGGCTCCCGGCGTGCTTTCCCTCGTGATCCGGGCCGGCGGCGGTTCGGTGCGCGACTCGCTCTCCGTACTGGACCAACTCATGGCCGGCGCCGGACCCAACGGCCTGGACTACGAACTCGCCGTCGCATTGCTTGGATACACCCACGCTTCACTGCTGGACGACGTCGTCGAGGCGATCGCCGCGTCAGACTCCGCCACGGTTTTCCGTGCCGTGGACCGTGTCATCCAAACGGGGCATGATCCCCGCCGCTTCGTCGAAGACTTGCTGGAGCGGTTCCGCGACCTCATCATCGTCCAAGCCATGCCGGAAAGCGCCCAAGCCATCCTCCGCGGCATGCCTGCGGACCAGATAGCCCGGATGCGCAGCCAGGCAAACAACCTCGGTGCAGCCGAGCTATCCCGTGCCGCCGATGTGACCAATACCGCGCTCACTGAGATGACCGGCGCCACTTCGCCGCGTCTGCACCTCGAACTGCTCTGCGCCCGGATCCTACTGCCCAGTTCCGAGCAGACCGAACGCGGGATCGCGGCCCGGATCGACCGCGTCGAACGCCGTCTCAACTACGGCGGGGCACTTCCCCCCGCGGAAGCCCAGACGCCGCCGGAAGATGTTGCGGCTCCTTCCACTTCCGCCGTGCCAACTGCGCGCCCAGCGGAACAACCAGTGGAACGCCCGACGGCGGACGCCAGTCCCGCTCCCGCCTCACCAGCGCTCCACTCACCAACGCCCGGGGCAGCCGCGTCCGGGCGGGCCGCGCCCTTGTCAGCCACGTTCGCCGAGGCTCCGGCCCCCGGCCGTTCGCCTGCCTCCGGGGAACCGTCCAGGGAACAACTGACGCCGCCACGGGTGTCCACTACTGACTGGCCCGTGGACGAATCCAGGCAGCAGGCCAGCCGCCCCGCTCCCGAGCCAGCTGCCCAGGCTCCAGCTCAAACTTCCTCGCCGGCCCAGGCTCCGGCGTCAACCCCCGTACAACCGCCGGCGCCCGCGGAGGCGCCCGCCCCGCAGCCAGCGCCCGCTCAGGCGCCTCGCCCCGCTGCCGGTGGCGCCGATGTAGAGGTCATCCGGCGGGCTTGGCCCGAAATCCTCCAGACGCTGACCAAGATCAAGCGCAGCAGCTGGGCGTTGGTCGGAGCGAACGCGCAGGTGGCACAGTTCGACGGTCAACTTCTCACTCTTGCATTCAGCACTGACGGCCTTGCGAGCGCCTTCAGCCGCGCAGACCATGCCGAGAACCTTCGCCAGGCCATCCACAAGACGATCGGCATCGACTGCCAGATCACTTCGGTCGTCGGAGGCAACAGCTCAGGTAGCTCTGAACCAAACCCAAAAGCACCGGCTGACCCGGCGCCCCCTGTAGGGGGTGGCGGCTCCCCGGCTGTGTCGTCTGCTGTGGATAGCGCATGGGGACTTGCCCCTGCGCTCCAAAGCCCTGCCGTACCGGAAGCAGACAAGCCCGAGGCGGCACCGGCATCCGGGTCCGCTCCGAGCCAAGCCGTTTCCGCGGCTCCGGATCCGGCCCCAGCAGCCACCGGGGCATCGTCCGCCGCAGAAGCTGCCTCGACCGCACCGGCAGACCCGGCTGCGGACTACTCCTATTCGGACGATGATTGGGGCCCCCCTCGGGACGAGGACGCTCCCCCGCTGGACGAAGAACCGCCCGTGGATTGGGAGCCGTCGGCGTCCCCGGGCTTCTCCGCCATGCCCACGGCGGGCCCCCGCGCCCCGGCCGCTACGCCACGCACTGATTCCCCAGCCCCCACGAACAAGCGCTCCACCCAAGCATCTCCGGAGAAAGCACCTTCGGGGAAAAAATCGAAGACCCCGGAAGATCCATGGTCCAGGGCTGTAGAGCACGCGCCGGGTTCGTGGGTGGTCGGCACCGAGTCCAACGTTGGTTCGGCGGCTTCGGGCACCTCCGCCGACCCTGACGGCCAGGCCACTTCGCCCTCGCCGGCCACGCCGAGCCCCGTCTATGAACCTGCCGCCGCGCAGGTTCCAAACCAGCCGCAGGCGTCAGTGCCGGCACTGAGCACCGAGCCGGCCGCCGAACCCGCGCGTTCGGCCGTAACACTCGCGCAAGCCCCTGCCCCTGTCGCTGCCCAAGCGGCCCCTGCAACAGGGTCGGCGCCTTCGGGAAGCGGGAAGCAGAGCCTTTACCAACGGCTTTCGAACAGCCCCGAAGCGATGGCCGGCCGCGAGAAAGCACCTGCACGGGCCGCCGTCGCTCCCGGCACCGTGGTGGAAGACATCCCGAGTGCCGACGATGAAACCATCGAGGAATCGGGAGTCTTTGGACGGGCCGCGGTCGAGCGTATTCTGGGCGGAAAGCTACTGGAAGAACGGTCGCTGGACAGCATGCGTCGCTAACAAACGGACGCCGTCACCACACCCTGCGCGCGAGAGCCCCGCCGGCGCCACAAAGGGTGCCACCAAACCGCGACGCCGCCGAACGGCAAAGGCGTCCACACCGAACGAACGAGGACATTGTGTACGAAGGCGCAGTACAAGAGCTGATCGACGAGCTCGGCCGGCTCCCCGGCGTCGGGCCGAAGTCGGCGCAGCGCCTGGCCTTCCACATCCTTGAGGCCGATCCCGAGGACATGAAGCGGTTGGTCGCGGCCATCACCACCGTCAAGGAACGGGTGAAGTTCTGCACCGTCTGCGGCAACGTCACCGAGCAGGAGCTGTGCAACATCTGCCGCGATCCGCGACGCGACCCCTCGGTGATCTGCGTGGTCGAAGAATCCAAGGATGTCCTGGCTGTGGAACGCACGCGGTCCTTCCGCGGCCGGTACCACGTCCTCGGCGGCGCCATCAATCCGATCGCAGGTATCGGGCCTGACCAGCTCCGTATCCGCGAGCTGCTGACACGGCTCAACGACGGCGCCATCCAGGAAATCATCATCGCGACCGACCCCAACCTCGAAGGCGAAGCGACGGCCACCTACCTGGCCCGCATGCTGAAGTCGATCGGCATCACCGTCACCAGGCTTGCTTCCGGCCTCCCGGTGGGCGGAGACCTGGAGTATGCGGACGAAGTCACCCTCGGTAGGGCCTTCGAGGGCCGCCGCAACGCCCTCATGTAGGCGGCTCGCTTCCAGGAACACCCCCGACGCCGTTGCGGACCCCTAAGCGAGCCGCCCGGTTTAAGCGATCCGCGTCCCGCTGGCCAGCCGGCCTGCTGGCGTCCGCAGCGAACGCCAACCGAGCCACATGAGCAGCCCCGCCAGGACCAATTGCAGGCCGAGTCCCAGTGGCCACAAAGGCGTTGTCTGCTTGAGGTACTGCGGCTGCGGCACGCCGTTTGCGCATAGGTAAGAGTGCTCCGGCCCGGCGAGCGCGGACCTGGCACCCTGGCTGATGCCCTCGATCATCCCGACCGAGTAGAACGCCGTCCCGCTCCGGTCCGGATACGGAACGGCGTCGGCCACCACCACGTAGGGATTCAACGCGAGCATCCACGCAACGCGTTCGGTCCGGACGGCCGGGTGCTCCACCAAGGGCCCCTCGCAGGTGTATGCCGGCTGCGCTGGTTCCGTCGGCTGCTGATTCGGCTGCACCGGCGCATACAAAACGCCACGGCCAACGGGAGAGTTGGCCAATACCGTGCCCTGCGCCAGTTGCGATCCCAGTCCGAAGGAAATCAACGAGCCGACCACCAGCGCCGCGACTACCAAGTAGGTCACCACGATCGAGAACAGTGGCCGCCCGGCAAGCGCCGAAATCCCCACTCCGATCCCGCACACAACGGCCAGTTCTACCGCCAGCATCAACAAGGAAACCACCACGTGCCCCGGGGTCAGGCCGCCTTGGAACATTCCGAAGACAAGGAACGGGGCGCTTGTCGCCAGGAAGGCGAGCGCCGCGAGCCATCCGGCGCAGAACTTGCCCCAGAGAATCTGGCCAGGGGTCAGCAAGGTGATTTGCAGGATGGCGAGTGTGCCCCCGGCCCGGTCTCCATTGATGGCATTGGCGGACAGCGCAGGTGCCACAAGCAGGGCAAACAGGAGCACGAAAGCCAGCACGACCTCGAAGATCATGGACCCCGCACCGTCCTGCGGCGCCAGTGCCGAAGCCGGCAACGTGGAACGCCGCGCTTCCATGCTCGCGTTCCAGGCGAGCCACGTCAGCCACGTCACTACCGCGATGACAAAAAACCAGATGCCCAACATGATGTACCAGCCGCGCGAGCGCAACCGTTGTTTCATCTCAAGGACCACGACGTCGCGTATCCCGCCAAGGTAGCCGACGACGGCGCTCCAGCCTCCCGTAGCTCCCTGCGGTCCCGCCGGAGGTCCCGCTGAAACAGGCACGGATTCACTCACGTCGCTCATGGCCTCTCCGTATCCAGGTTCATGTACGTCTCTTCCAACGCACCGGCTGCGGGGGCGAAGGAAACTACTCCGATGCCGGACCGGACGAGTTCGCCCAAGAGGGCGGCAGCGCCGTCGTCGTGCGTCAACAGCAAGGTGACCGACGGGCGGCGGCCCGCTTCCACCCGGTATTCCAGCCCGAGTTCGCTGAGCTTTGCGGTGAGGGCCGCATTGTCGAGGGTTGTGATCGCGTAGCGCCGGCCCTGCAGGGCCGCCTCCTCAAGGGTCTGCTGTTTCACAGTCCGGCCCTGGCTGACGAACACCGCTCCGTCCGCGATTTCATCGAGC
The DNA here is from genome assembly GCF_058781865.1 of Arthrobacter sp. FW306-1B-F12A. Classification (NCBI taxonomy): domain Bacteria; kingdom Bacillati; phylum Actinomycetota; class Actinomycetes; order Micrococcales; family Micrococcaceae; genus Arthrobacter; species Arthrobacter sp. FW306-1B-F12A. The sequence continues at coordinate 154,380 of NZ_JBYSXD010000003.1, read as the reverse complement.
TCACTGAGTACGTGGGAGGAAACCACCACGGCTTTCCCTTCCCCGGCCAGGCGGCGCAGCAGGTTTCGGAGCTCCACCCGGGATCCCGGGTCGAGGCCGGACGCTGGCTCGTCGAGCAGAAGCACGGACGGGTCGTGGATGAGGGCCCGGGCCAGGCTGAGCCGTTGTTGCTGGCCCCTGGAGAGGACCCGGGCGGGCTGGTCGGCAAGGGTGTCCAGCCGGACAAGTTCGAGCAGGCCGGCAACACGCTGGGCGATGCCTGCCCTGGGCAGGCGGTAGAAGCGCGCCATCTGGACCAGGATTTCGCGTGCGGTCAAGGACTCCCACACCCCCAGGGTGTCCGGCATCCAACCGATCCGAAGCCGCGCGGCCGCGCTGTGGTGCAAGGGATCCGAGCCGTTGATCCGAATGGTCCCTGAGTCGGGCCGCAGAAGCGAGGCAAGCATGAGAAGGAGCGTCGTTTTGCCTGCGCCATTGGGCCCAATGAGCGCCGTGACCTTCCCTGGCGGGGCGTGGAAATCGATGTGCTCGACGGCGTGGACCGTGCCAAAGCGGCGTGAGACGCCTTCCGCGGATACTCCCGGGGCGTCACCAACCGGGACTCTTGAACTTTCAGCGATGGACATGCTCTACTCACCTGTTTCCCCCAAACAGAACAAGTACGCTTCAACTCCCGTGAGCCCACATGCCCGCAGGCTGCGTATTTCTTGATCGTACGCCAAGCCGAAACCGCCCGGCCTGCACCCAAGGGCCGAGATTTGGTCACAATTCCCCCGCCCGCCGCGCCCGGCGATAAACTGGCCACATAAGCCACGTAGCCGTGCCGCTACCTGGCCACGCAACGTATGATCCCCAATTGAGCAGTGAGGGTGCGCGCATGAGTTTGCCCACTACCGATGTGAAAACCGAAGACCTGACCGCGCAGCCTGCCAAGACCAAGCAGCTGATCGTGCAGAAGTTCGGCGGCTCCTCGGTGTCCGATGCAGAAGGCATCAAGCGTGTTGCCCGCCGCGTTGTTGACGCACAAAAGGCCGGCAACGAGGTTGTCGTAGTGGTTTCCGCCATGGGAGACACCACGGACGAGCTCCTGGACCTCGCCGCCCAAGTCACCGATTCTGCTCCCGCCCGTGAGATGGACATGCTCCTCTCCGCAGGCGAGCGCATCTCCATGGCCCTGCTCGCCATGGCCATCAACAAGTTCGGTGCCTCCGCCCAGTCGTTCACCGGCTCGCAGGCCGGCATGATCACGGACGGCATCCACGGGAAGGCGCGCATCATCGACGTCGACCCCCACCGCATCCGCACCGCTTTGGACAAGGGACACATCGCCATCGTGGCCGGTTTCCAGGGCATGACCCGGAGCACGCGGGAGATCACTACCCTTGGCCGCGGCGGATCCGATACCACTGCGGTGGCCCTCGCAGCCGCGCTCGAAGCAGACGTCTGCGAAATCTACACGGACGTCGACGGCATCTACACCGCGGACCCCCGCGTGGTCTCCACTGCCACGAAGATCGACCGTATTTCCAGCGAGGAAATGCTGGAACTGGCAGCTTCCGGCGCCAAGATCCTGCACTTGCGTTGCGTGGAATACGCCCGCCGATTCGGCGTGCCCCTGCACGTCCGGTCCTCATTCAGCCAGAACGAAGGCACCTGGGTCCTGCCCAGCGCCGATGACAAGATCACGATTCAAGAGGGAGTTGCCTTGGAGCAGCCAATCATCTCCGGTGTTGCACACGACCGTTCAGAAGCCAAGGTCACCGTGGTCGGCGTCCCGGACATCCCCGGCAAGGCCGCCGCGATTTTCCAGGTCATCGCCAAAGCACATTCGAACATCGACATGATCGTCCAGAACGTGTCCACGCACGGTACCGGCCGCACGGATATTTCCTTCACCCTGCCCATCGTGGAAGGCGCCGACGCCCTCACCGCCCTCCGTGCTGCGCAGCCTGAAATCGGCTTCGAGAGCATCGAATACAACGAGAACGTCGGCAAGCTTTCGCTGATCGGCGCCGGCATGCGTTCGCACCCGGGCGTCTCCGCCACCTTCTTCAAGGCGCTCTCCGACGCGGGCATCAACATCAACATGATTTCCACCTCGGAGATCCGCATCTCCGTGGTCACGCACGCCGATCTGCTGGATGACGCAGTGCGCGCCATCCACAAGGCGTTCGAGCTCGACGGCGACGCCGAGGCAACCGTCTATGGTGGCACCGGCCGCTAGACGAACTCCGCCGTCGGGCACCCGCCGTCGGAATCTGCAGTACTTAACGTGAAAGAACCGGAGCTTGTGCTCCGGTTCTTTTGCTTTCCTGCGGCTTTGGAGCCGCGAGCGGCTTCAGGCGCCTTCCTTGCGGACTCCGTAGTGGTGGCCCTGGTCGTCCGTTTCGACGACGAAATGCCCCAGGTCTTCTTCCGACGCCGTCTCGAAGTCGTCATGCTTGTGGACTACGGGCGCATCAATGTCGCCCCGGGTTGCCGGGCCGAACCAGAAACGCAGTCGATCGGTTACCCTCATGAAACTATCGAGTGCATGTCCCACAATTCCCACCTCCTTCCCCGCTGCGAGGTCCAGCCGTACGGTTGGAGCTGAGTGGTCCAGTGAGGCCAATTTTACGCCCGGAACCCGCAAAAGGCCCGGGGTCGGCGTCGATCGCTGAGAGCGAGAAGCCCCTAGCGAAGGGACTTGTCGTCCGGGTTCTTGGGGACCACGTAGGTGCTGCCGTCCGGCCGGCGGACGGTCTCCCATTGCTGCGCTTCGGCCTGGCGCCGCACGAGGAGACGCTTGTTCTCCTCGGTCATTTCATGATCCAGGGAACTGCTGTGCGCCGGTCCGAAAATGATCCGAAGCTTGCCAGTTGCGCGCATGAATCTCTGGGTCATGGTCTCTTTGGCCACCGGGTCTACCCTCTCTCAAAAGGATGTTGTGGTTTAAGAGTACACTAACAATTAGTGCACTAACTATTGGCCGGCGCAGTCCGGTCATCGACACGGAACGGAGCAAGCCATGGCCGCACCCATTGCCCCCGAAACCGCCGCCCCGCCTGAAGACGACCTTCTACTCGAGCGCCAATTGTGCTTCGCCCTGACCGTGGCGTCGCGGAGCGTGGTGGGCGTCTACAAGCCGGTGCTTGAAAAGATGGGGCTGACCCATCCCCAGTACCTCGTGATGCTCGCCCTATGGGAACGCAGTCCGCGCACGCTCAAGGACATCAGTGAGGCACTCCTGCACGAGCCTGCCACCCTTTCGCCCATCCTGCGCCGGCTCGAAGAAGCAGGATTCGTCACCCGCAACCGCATCCACGGAAACGAACGGGCACTTGCCATCACCTTGACGGAAGCCGGCTCCGCCCTCAGGCAACAGGCGACGGCCGTGCCGGCAACCATCATGGAGCGGCTCCAACTCACGCGTGCCGAAGTAGCGGAACTGCACCGTGCAATGACCGGGCTCATCGCGGCCACGCAACACCCCACTGCCGGTGCGGGCGATAAACTGGCATAAATCAAGGAGAACCCCATGCGCCTGCGAATAGTCCGGTCGGTGTTGGCCGTCGTCGCCGTCGCTGGTCTTGCCGCCTGCATGCCCGGCCCCGGGGGCGGTTCGCCCAGCAGTTCGGCGCCTGGTAGCAGCACGTCATCCTCGCCGTCGAGCAGCCCTACCGGGCTTTTGCCCGACGAAACGGCGTCTCCCAGCGGCAAACCGACTCCTTCGATCTCCCCCACGGCGCCCGGCTCTCCCGGCTCCGCAGAGGCCGAGCTTTCCATCATCGTCAAGCTCTCCGCTTCGGCAGCCCCTGAAAGCTACACGCTCGTCTGCACCGGCGGCGTCCCCTCCGCGGAAAGCCACCACCCCACCGCAGCCGCAGCATGCGCCGCCCTGAAAAAGAACCCCGCCCTTCTCACGCGCACGCCGCGCTCCAGCGACCAGGTCTGCGACCAGCGTTACGGCGGACCCCAGACGGCAATAGTCACCGGGGCCGTTGATGGCGTGGGCGTCGAGTCCTCCTACAAGCTCACGGACGGCTGCGAAATTGCCGCGTGGGCCGCCGTCGCCGACATCCTTGGTTCAAGCGGTGCCGGAGCTTAAGTACAAGCACCTCCCGCGAGAGGAATGGCTCGCGCTGGAGGCTGCCCACCACGCCCGCGTCGAACGCTATGCCAAGCCCTACTTGGCCCGGCGCTCCGCAGGCGAGAAACATCCCGTCGAAGACTTCCTCTTCACGTACTACACCCAGAAGCCCGGCCAGCTGCTGCGCTGGCACCCGGGCGACGGCGTCGTCCTCTCCGGCCCCAAAGCCGCCGAGCGGGCCGGGTGGAAGTACTACCGAGTGCTCGACGACGGCGCGCTGGCGGCCGCGGGGCTGCCCGCCGGTACCGTTGCCGTCACCTTCGATCGCAGCCGCTTCGTGGCCGACCGCACCGAAGCCATCCGCTTCGCCGGCATCATCCTTGCCGGAACCGTAGCGCGGCCCGCCCAGTTTGGTTGCTTCGGACTCCACGAGTGGGCCATGGTCTACCGCCAGGACAAGTTCGATCTTCGCCACGAATACCTCAAGCTGCGCCTCGGCTCAGAAGGCACTGACACCGTGGTGGAAGACAACCGGATCCGCTGCTCGCACTTCGACGCCTTCCGTTTCTACACGCCGGACGCCATTCCGCTCAACGAACTCACCCCGACACGGGACAACCAGCGCACCATGGAGCAACCGGGCTGCCTGCACGCCAACATGGACCTCTACAAATGGGCGTACAAACTGACGCCGGCCTTACCGAGCGAGTTGGTGATGGACTGTTTCGAACTGTCCTGGCGGATCCGGGCCATGGACATGCAGGCCTCGCCCTACGACCTTGAAGAGTGGGGATACCCGGCCATCAGGATCGAGACACCACAAGGCAAGGCCGAGTACGTTGAGTATCAGAGGGCGTTCGCTGCCGAGGCCCAAGCGCTCCGTGCGCGGGTCCTCGACCACGTGCGGCCGCTCCTGGATCTCCTGGTACAAACACCGTCTCACGAAGGACAGCGATGACTTCAAGCACAAAGTACGACGTCGAGCTCACCATCACGCTGACGGAGGCACCAGGCGCCGCGGACTACGAGTTCGTCCTGCTCGGCTCGGGCGGCGAAGTCTCCGAAGGCTCGACCCTTCCGGACCCCCGGGCGGCGCTTGCCGCCGTCGAACAGTTCGGCGAGGAGATCTTCTTTCCCGTGCCCCGGCCGGACCGCATATGCACCCAGCAATACGGTGGTCCACAAGTGGCCTTGGTGACCGGCCGGTTCCGCGGGCGCGAGGTCAGCAGCCGCTTCAGCCGGACGGACGGCTGCGAGATCGCCCGTTGGCGCACCATGGCCGCCCTCCTCGGCGGCGTGGCAGGATCCACGGGAAACATCTAACACCCGACCCGACGCCCGCTCACAAACAACCGTCCCGACCCCGACGCCCGCTCACAAACAACCGTCCCGAGCCGGACGCCCGCTCACATCGTCTGCAAGAGGGTTCCGCCGTTTGGCCATTAAGGTGAGCGAGCGTCCGCCAAAAGGGACATATAGGTGAGCGAGCGTCCGGGGGACGATAAGAAAGCGGCCGGCGGGATATCCCGCCGGCCGCTGCCTCGCATATCTGTCAGACCATTAATGCCGCGCTACGGCGCGTTGTTTGACTGGTCCTCCCCCGCGTTCTGCAGTTTGCCCTTGCCATGTTCGCCTTCCTGGTCGTCGTTCGGCACCACGGACACGGTGCCGCTTGCCGAGACCAGGACGGACACAAACGTCGGCGCGCTGGTGCCGTCAAAAGTGAGTCGGCCGATGTAGGAACCCGGAGTCAGGTTGTTCCACGCGAAACTGAGCTTCCCGGATTTGCCGTTCTTCATCTTGATCGGGTTGGGCGTAACCGTGGCGTTGCCTTGGTTCGCGCCCAGGATCGCGGCGTCAACGCTGGCCTTGGTGGGCCGGTTGTTCGGGCTTGCATACAGGTTCGCGATGATGGTGTACGTTCCAGGCTGGGGGTTGTCGAGCGAGAGCGACTCGCTGGCACTCGGTGTCGCTGCCGTGAACAACTGGCCCGACGGCGACAGGACATACAGATCGAAATCCGCCGTGGGGTCGGGGGAAATCACCGAGAACTTCGCGAACGCCGTTCCGGGCGGAACCGTGGCGGTCTTGACGAAGTTCGAGGCGTTGTTCGCAACAGCCACGGGACCGGGAACAAGTTCCGCGGCCGAGGAATCAGCCTTGGAGAGACCGTCAATGGTCACAGCAGTGGGTGAGTCGGAACCTGAAACTATGTTGATGTCTGCCGATCCGCTTGCCTCCTGGGACGTGAAGGCGACGCTCTTGGAGGCCAGCACCGACTGCGGACGGACCGCAATTGGAGAGACCACCGACTTGTTGGCACCTTCCCACTTCAGGGATCCCATCGCGAAAGTACCTAGTGCGGCCGTCTTGTTTTCGAAGGTCACCTTGAAGGTCTTCTTCTGGCCGACTTCGTTGAAGTTCAGCACGGACGGAGTGACCTTGACGTCAACGCCGGGGACATTGACTGTGGCCCGGTATTGTCCCGGAGTCAGGGCGGTGACGGTGCGGGTGACCTCGATCCTGCCCGCGAGGTTACCCAGGGCGAACGAGGGGAGGTTCATGTCGCGGGGCAGTGTCGAGCCCAGCCCCGGCTTGCCGAGATCGACGCCGGTACCCTGGATGAACTTCAGGTAGTCCTCGGTTCCGGCATCGTAGACCAGGCCCGGTTCCACCACGCTGGCAGGGTTCATTTCTCCCGCACCGGTGGCGAAGACGTCCTGGTTCTTGCTTCCGTCGGCCAGCTTGACGTCACTCGCCGTCGTCATCATGGCCGACTTGACCGTCGCAGGGGACCAATCGGGATTCTTCGCCAGGATCAAGGCTCCGAAACCTGCAATGTGCGGGGACGCCATGGAGGTACCGGACATGAATCCGTACTCATCACCTTTGCTGCCGATCGGCGAAACACCCGCGAGCACCGCAACGCCGGGAGCCGAGACGTCCGGCTTGAGGAGATCCGAATCGGTGGCGAGGAGCGGGCCGCGGGAGGAGAATCCGGCGATCTGCGGCTGGGCCTCGAGCGGAAGCCCAGTGGTGTCGTGGTCAACCAGGGAAACAGTAAGTGCCGGGTTGGCCGCGACCTTGTCCTTGATGGCCTGCGAGGCGGGAGGATTCACGTGGACGGTAGGCACCGCGTGCTTGTCCGTGTCCAAGGAGGAACTGGTGAGGTTCACCAGGATCATGCCCACGCCGCCACCGCGGAGCACCTCGGCGCTCTTCGCGACGCGGTCAATCACCCCACGGTCACACACCACTACCTTGCCGGCGATTTTCGCCGGGTCCAGGGACCCAGGCGCGCAAAGTGCCGCGTTACCGGCGCCGGAGGCGGCGTTTGCGGAAAGCACGACGCCGGCCCCGCTCACCTGGTGGTTCATGATGCTGGCTCCGCGGAACTTGGTGCCGTCGGAGAATTCGACCGTTCCCTGGAGTTCCTGGGAGAAGGAGGTAGCCGCAACCGTGGTCATCCAGGGTGCGCCGTGGTTGACGGTGCTGGCCTGAGGTCCCGAGTTACCGGCGGATGCCGCCACAAAGATGCCGGCCGACGCAGCAGAGAGGAACGCGAGCGAAACCGGGTCGGTAGTGGTGTCCGTGGCGCCGGAAATGGAGTAATTCAGGACGTCCACGCCGTCGGCGATGGCCTGGTCAATGGCGGCGATGGCCGCGGAACTGTAGCAACCGCCCGTATTGGGGTCGGTGTCTTCCCAGCACACCTTGTAGATGGAGAGCTTGGCAGCTGGTGCCACGCCGCTCGTCTTGCCGAAGCTCCGGCCATCCACGAACGTTTCCACGCCAGGGTTGCCGGCGGCGGTGCTGGCCGTGTGCGTACCGTGGCTCACGACGTCGATGGGCGAGATTTGTTCCTGGGGTGCCCGTTGGGCTGGCGGAACCGTCTGGAGGAAGGCATCTGCGAAGTAGTGGGCGGCGAGGACTTTGGAATTGCAGGCAGTTCCGTCAAAGGCCGCTCCGGTGTCGGTGCCTTTCTGGCACTCGCCGACGAAGGTGTCTCCGTTGGCCTTCAGCATGGCGATCTTGCCGTCACTCGTGCGGTACGGGATGCCCACCTGGGGGTCCCCGACCAGCGGCTGGACGGGATCCCCGGCGAAGAACTTGCTTGTGGGCGTGTAGCCGGTGTCGATGACACCCACCACGGTGCCCTTGCCGGCCTGGTCCTGGCCGCCGAACTGGGTATTCCAAGCACCATTCGGTCCGCTGAGGTTGAGGAAATCGGTGGTGGAGTAGTCAGGAGCAGACTGCGTGTCCGGGGCCACGAGGAGAACATCGGGATTCTTCGCGAGATTGACCGCCTGGTTCGCGGAAAGCGTGGCGCTAAAGCCGTTGATGGCTGTGGTGTAGTCGCGGTTGATGGTTACGCTTTGCTGCTTGGCCACGTCCTGCTGCTTCTGCTGCAAGTGGGCCTGGTACTGCTTCACTTCGGCCTTGCCGACATCCAGTTTCTTGCCCGCCTGCGGCTTGGTGGGCACATAGCCGGGGGTTCCGCCGTCGTAAGTGGCCGCTGGCTTCTCTGCCAGCACCACAACGTAACGGCCATCCTGGTAAGACTTGGGGTCGACATTGCGGGCAACTCCCGCGGCCGTTGATCCGAGGACCGTTGAACCGGAAGCGGGCGCTGCTTGTGCGGGTGTCAACGCCACCGAGGAGAGCAGAACCGGTAATCCGACGGCTAGCGCCGCAGCTTTTCGGAGCCCCCCGCTTCCAATGAAGCTCTTTCCTTGTGAATTCACGAGTGATTGCACCTTTCCGGGCGATCGTGGCGGTCATGTCAAGATCAATCAACAAAGGATGGGCACCGATTGACAGTTCTTGTAATCAGGTAAAGCCCAGCCGATTCATAGAGTACAGAGCGATAGTCGAATATGACATAGGACACATTTCACGTTTTTTGTCATGTCATTCGGCATCAGAATACATCCGCACGCAGCAGCGGGCACGCCCCCGTCGGAAGGGGACGTGCCCGCTGTGCGGATATTCAAATATTCAGGCGAAGACGGACTGAAAGGCGCCTCAGGCGTGCTGGTACGTCAGGCAATCAGCCGCTTCGGCACCGGGGCCGATCCGGACATCGTGGGCCTCGCACATGAGGTTGTTGTTGTGGGTGCATTCCGAGCGCTGGCATGCACCGACATGCGCCAGGACTTTGGGGAGTCCTCCCATGAGCGTGGTGTCAATGAAGGTGGCGCAGGATGCGTGGTCCGCGGTTCCGCCAATGGTGATCCCGAAGGCAGTGCAGCCATGATGGTTGAATCCACAGCTGCCAACGCTGCAGGCGGACACTTCGGCGACGTGTTCGGTCATTGCTCCTCCTGGTGGACGGGGAATTTCCTGGACAGTAATTCCAAGCTACTCCCGAATACGCGCCTTTAACCCGGAGGATTAGCGCATTTGCGCGTACCCTATTGCGCTCAGCGTGGCGCCGGCGGGCAGGCCGCGCTAGGAATGGATCCCTCGCAACGCGTCGCTGATTTTGGCCCTCGTCGAAGCATCCGGCGGGACGGAAATGCGGTTTTCCCGGGCCGCCCGGTCCGCCATGATCCTTTGGAAAACCATCCTCCCCAGGCCGGCAAATACAGCGGCAAGAACCACGGGCAAAACCATCGACTTAGCGTTCTCGGCCATGCCGCAATCCTAGTGAGCCAAACCACCTCCGGCCAGAGCCGCCGTCGTTCGGTGGCCAGAGCCGCCGTCGTTCATCCAAAACCCCCGACGACGGCGGGGCGCCGCCGCGAATTGGCGCGTACCTTTTGCTTGGTAGCCACCTCTTCACCGATCCCCCGCAAATAGGGTATGTAGCGATTTGGCCGGTAGAATGGGCATGCAAGCTCGCGGAGCGCCCCCCTTATTCCGTAAGACCCTGCCGGTAAACACTGTTGCTGAACGCTGTTTAAAGGCAGTTCCGGCGTGAGACGGCACCACTCCGCGGCAGCCTTTAACCAAGGTTTAACCAACGCTCACGCACAGGAGTTACCGGATGCCCCGGATCGTCGTCGACGTCATGCCCAAGCCCGAGATTCTGGACCCTCAGGGGAAGGCCATCGTGGGCGCACTGCCCCGCCTCGGCTTCACCAGCTTTAGCGCTGTCCGCCAAGGCAAGCGCTTCGAACTGACCGTTGACGGCGAGGTGACCGATGCCATCCTCGCCCAAGCCCGTGAGGCCGCCGAGACCCTGCTGTCCAACCCGGTGATCGAAGACGTCGTCAACGTCGAGGTCGTCGAGGCCTGACATGACTGAACTTCCTTTGATCGGCGGAGCCCCCGTGGCCGTCGAACCCCATTTGGCCGGGGCCAAAATCGGCGTCGTCACCTTCCCCGGCACCCTTGACGACCGCGACGCCGCCCGTGCGGTCCGCCTCGCAGGCGGCACCGCCGTCGCACTCTGGCATGCGGACACACAGCTGGCCGACGTGGACGCCGTGGTCATCCCGGGCGGTTTCTCCTATGGCGACTACCTGCGCGCAGGCGCGATTTCGCGCTTCGCTCCGCTGATGTCCCGCATCATCGATGCCGCCAACAGCGACGCCAAGCTGCCCGTGCTGGGTATTTGCAACGGTTTCCAGATCCTGACCGAGTCGCACCTGCTCCCGGGCTCCATGATCAAGAACGACCACTTGAAGTTCTTGTGCCGCGACCAGGTGCTGCGCGTCGAGAACAACAAGACCTTGTGGACCTCGGATTACGAGGCTGGCGAGGAAATCACGGTTCCGCTGAAGAACCAGGATGGCCAGTACATCGCCGACGAAAAGACCCTGGACGCCCTTGAGGCCGAAGGCCGCGTCGTGTTCCGCTACGTCGGCTGGAACCCGAACGGCTCACGCCGCGACATCGCCGGCATCAGCAACGCCGCCGGCAACGTAGTGGGCCTCATGCCTCACCCCGAGCACGCGGTGGAGCCCGGATTCGGTCCGGAGTCCAACGCCGGCACGGATGGCTTGGGCTTCTTCACTTCCGTCCTGAACAAGATCGTGGGAGGCGCACAGTGACCACCTCAGCTGAAACCGTCGGCAAGAAGTTCAACATCGACACCGTCGAGAACGCCGCGAAGACCCCGGACACCGAGCTTCCCTGGGCCGAACTCGGACTGAAGCAGAACGAGTTCGACGAGGTCGTCAAGGTCCTGGGCCGCCGCCCCACGGGCGCCGAACTCGCCATGTACTCCGTCATGTGGAGCGAGCACTGCTCCTACAAGTCCTCGAAGAACCACCTGCGCCAGTTCGGCGAAAAGGTGACCGAGGAGATGAAGAAGGACATGCTCGTGGGCATCGGTGAAAACGCCGGCGTCACCAACCTGGGCGACGGCTGGGCCGTGACATTCAAGATCGAGTCCCACAACTCGCCGTCCTTCGTGGAGCCCTACCAGGGTGCCGCGACCGGCATCGGCGGCATTGTCCGCGACATCATCTCGATGGGCGCCCGCCCGGTGGCCGTGATGGACCCGCTGCGATTCGGCGCCATCGACCACCCGGACACCGCCCGCGTCATGCACGGTGCTGTTGCCGGCATCGGTGGCTACGGCAACTCGCTGGGCCTGCCGAACATCGGCGGCGAAATGGTGTTCGACTCTGTGTACCAGGGCAACCCGCTGGTCAACGCGCTGGCAGTCGGCGTCATGCGCCACGAAGACATCCGCCTGGCCAACGCGTCCGGCAAGGGCAACAAGGTTGTCCTGTTCGGTGCGCGCACCGGCGGCGACGGCATTGGTGGCGCCTCGGTGCTGGCCTCGGAGTCCTTCGACGACACCAAGCCTTCCAAGCGCCCCGCCGTCCAGGTGGGCGACCCCTTCGCCGAGAAGGTGCTCATCGAGTGCTGCCTGGAGCTGTTCAAAGGTTCGCTCGTTGAGGGTATCCAGGACCTCGGCGCTGCGGGCATCTCCTGCGCCACGTCCGAACTCGCTTCCAACGGCGACGGCGGCATGCAGGTTGAGCTGACTTCCGTGCTGCTCCGCGACCCCACCCTGACCCCGGGCGAAATCCTGATGTCCGAGTCGCAGGAACGCATGATGGCCGTTGTCACGCCGGAGAACATCACCGCGTTTGAAGCGGTCATGGACAAGTGGGCCGTGGAGTACTCCTGGCTCGGCGAAGTGACCGACACCGGCCGCCTCATCATCACGTGGGAAGGCGAAGTCATTGTCGACGTCGACCCGCGCACCGTTGCCCACGACGGTCCGGTCTACGACCGCCCGTTTGCCCGCCCCTCGTGGCAGGATTCCGTCCAGGCCGATACCTTCACGGGCTCCGTGCAGGACGCCGGCCGCCCCTCCACTTCCGGGGAACTGGCTGCCGCCATCACCGAGCTCATTGCTTCGCCGAACATGTGCAGCAAGGCCTGGATCACCAAGCAGTACGACCGGTACGTCGGCGGCAACACCGCCATGGCGTTCCCGGACGACGCCGGCGTGGTCCGCGTGGACGAGGAAACCGGCTTGGGCGTGGCCCTGGCCACCGATGCCAACGGCCGCTACACCTACCTCGATCCGTACCACGGCGCACAGCTGGCACTGGCCGAGGCCTACCGGAACGTCGCCACCTCCGGCGCCGTCCCGATGGCCGTCAGCGACTGCCTGAACTTCGGTTCCCCCGAGGACCCGGATGTCATGTGGCAGCTGGCCGAGTCCATTCGTGGCCTGTCGGACGCGTGCATGGAACTGGGCGTCCCGGTCACCGGCGGCAACGTCTCGCTGTACAACCAGACCGGTACCGTGCCGATCCACCCCTCCCCCGTGGTTGCCGTGCTGGGCAAGCTCGACGACGTCGCGCGCCGCACGCCGTCGGGCTGGAAGGAAGATGGCCAGGCCATCTACCTCCTGGGCACCACGGCCGCGGAACTGGACGGTTCGGAATGGTCCAACCTGCGCGGACACCTCGGCGGCTTGCCGCCGAAGGTTGACCTGTCCATCGAGCGCCAGCTCGGCGAGATCCTCATCAACGCCTCGCGCGACGGCATGATCGACGCCGCGCACGACCTCTCCGAGGGCGGCCTTGCCGCTGCGCTGGTGGAGTCCGCACTCCGCTACGGCGTCGGCGCCCGGATTGCGCTGGACGAACTCGTGGAGCGCGACGGCGTGGATCTGTTCACCGCGTTGTTCTCCGAGTCCCAGGGCCGGGCCATCGTGTCCGTTCCGCGCTCCGAGGAAATCCGCTTCAAGGACATGTGCACGGCCCGCGGCTTCGCCCACCTCCGGATCGGCGTCGTCGACGCTGCCGGCGGCAAGCTGGAGATCAACGGCGTGGACGAGCTCTCCTTGGACGCTCTCAACGAAGCCCACGAGGCCACGCTGCCGAAGTATTTCGGCTAGCGCCTGGCAACCCCAACGCGGGGTCACTTACGGCCCAAGAATCCCCTCGGGATGGGCCGTAAGTGACCCCGCGTTGTGTTTTCAGTCTTCGCTGTGGAGGTCCCGGCGTCGGGCGCTCAGGAGCTCCAGTTCCGGGCGTGCTGCAACGAAGCGTTCGACGGCGTCGAGCACCTCGACGAGATGCGCCCGGTCTGCTGCCACTGCCCCCGCGCCGATGAGTACACGGCGATGCTGGTCCAAATGCCCGGTCTCGGCGGCAGAGACTTCGAAACGCCGTTTCAACTCGGCGATCAGCGGACGCACGAGGGAACGTTTCTCCTTCAGGCTGTGCACTTCGCCGAGGAGGATGTCGAACTCAATCCACGCGATCCACATGCGCCCATCGTATCCAGTAGTCCGCGCGCCCTCCCGCTTCGGAGCCCACGGTGGCAAGATAAGGGCAGACTAAAGGAGCTCCATGGGCGCGGACGATCATACGAACAAGGCCGGCAACGCAGTATCCCGGGGTGCCGATTCGGTGGGAGACGCCGTAGACGATGCGAAGGATTCACGCACCGTCAGGGTAGTGGCACGGGCCGGGTTCGTCGCCTTAGGGCTGATACACCTCCTGATCGGGATCATCGCCTTGGGGATCGCGCTGGGCGCATCCGGCCAAGCCGACCAAAGCGGTGCGGTCAGCCAGCTGGCAGCCACGCCTGGCGGCGTCGTCCTGTTATGGGCGGGACTCGTGGCCTGCGGTGTCCTCGCGCTGTACATGGCGAGCGACGCCGTGATGGGGTGGAGCGGGGGTGGCAGCTCGAAGCCCTGGATGAATCGGCTCAAGGCAGCCGGGCAGGCGATCGTCTTCGCTGTTGCCGCGGTGACCTTCGGAAGCTTCGCGCTCAGCCGTCCGAGCAGCAGCAGCGAGAAATCCCGCTCGACCAGTGCAGACCTCATGTCCAGCACTCCGGGAACTGTCCTCTTGGTGGTCATCGGAGTGGCGTTGCTGGCGGCTGCCGGCACCTACGTCTTCCTGGGGATCACACGCAGGTACGAAAAGAACCTGAGGGGAAAACCGTCGGGAGCCTTGGGAGATGCGTTCACGGTGCTTGGAGTAGTGGGCTATTGCGCAAAAGGGGTGGCGCTTGGCGCCGTCGGCTTGCTCATCCTGATTGCCACGGCGGAGCACGACCCCTCCCAACAAGGCGGCCTCGACTCCGCACTCAAGGCCTTCCTGAAACAGCCCTTTGGCGGATGGGTGCTCGGGTTCGTCAGCCTCGGACTGATGGCCTACGGCGTCTACTCCTTGTTCCGCTCCCGTTACCAGCGGCTCTGAAAGCGGGCCTCACCTTCGCGTGGTGGCCAGAAGCGCCCGACGGCGGCCCCCACCAAAGGTGGGAACCGCCGTCGGGCGCTTTTTTAGCCAGGTTGTGCTACTTGGACGTGCCTTGCGACACCGAACCCTGCAGCTGGCGCTGGAAGATGACGTAGACGATCAGGACCGGAACCACCGTGACGGTGACTGCTGCGAACAAGGCGCCGAAGTCCACCGCATAACCCATTTGGCCGGCGAAAGCGGCCAGTCCTTGGGACAGCACGCGTGGCCCGGCCGAGTTGATGGCCACCGGAATCAGGAACTGGTTCCACAAACCCAGGAAGTTGAAGATGGCCACGGAAGCGAGTCCCGGTTTGGCCATCGGCAGCATGACCTGGAAGAACGTCCGCCACTCGCCTGCTCCATCCAAGGCAGCCGCTTCCGTGATTTCGTGAGGGAGCGACTTGAAGAAGGAAAACAGGAAGAAGACCGTGAACGGCAGCGCGAAGCCGACGTACACCAAGGTCAAACCCGGGAGGGTGTTGAGGAGGCCGAGTCTCTTCATGACGAAGAACAAAGGCACCATGGCGAGGAAGATCGGGAACGTGAGCCCGGCCAGCATGAGGTAGTAGATCGCCTTGCTACCGAAGAAGACATAGCGCGCCAGGACGTAGGCGCACATGGCTCCGAGGACCATGACGATGACCAGGGCGCAGCCCACCACAATCACGGAGTTGAGGAAGTAGCTTCCGATGCCGGCCTCGGTCCAGGCCTTGACGTAGTTGTCGAAGCGCCACTGGGAGGGCAGGGCGAACGGCGAAGCGAAGATCTCGCTGGAGGTCTTGAAGGAGGACATGAAAGTCCACAACAAGGGCAGGATCACGATCAGCGACCAGATGGTCAGGGCAGTGTGCGAAACGGCGCCCACCACCTTGTCCCCTGGTGTCGTGGCCGGTTTGCGCGGGTTGAAGTGCAGCGACTTCATTTCCTGGCTGGCTATTTTGGTAGTCATCAGAGGGACACATCCTTGTCGCCACCAGTGAGCCTGTTGACCAGGAACACGAGGCCGGAGAAGATCAGGGTGGCTACGGCCAGCACAACGCCCATGGCGCTGGCCAGTCCGAACTGGCCCTTCGTGAAGGCGGTGAAGAAGAGCTGCTGCGACATCACCAGGGTGGAGTTGTCCGGACCACCGCCGGAGTTCAGGGCGGCCATGTAGACGAAGGCATCCAGCGCCAAAATGCCCATGTAAATGTACGCCGTCTGGATGTTGTCCCGGATCAGCGGGATGGTGATGGACACGGCAGTGCGGAAGCGCCCCGCGCCGTCAATCCGGGCCGCCTCGAACAGTTCGGCGGGGATACCTTTGATACCCGCCACGAAGAGCACCATGTAGAAGCCGATGAAGCCCCACACGATCACGAACATCGTGGCGATCATGGCGGTGTTCTTATCTCCAAGCCACGCGTAGGACTTGAATTGGTCCATGCCGAGGGAAGTGAGGATGCCGTTCAACAGACCCCCGGAAGGATCGTAGATCTGGCCCCACATGATGCCGATGGCGATCGCCGGAATCGTGTAGGGGAAGAAAGAGACAACCCGGTAGAAGCTGGAGTTGCGCAGGCCCTTGATCTGGCCCTTGCTGCTGCCGCCCACTGTCACCAAGGTTGCCAGCACCAGGCTGAGGATGATGGTGATGATGGGCAGGCAGATGACCAGCAGGATGTTGTTCCCCATGGCCTTCATGAAGATGTCATCCGTGAAGAGCTTCCGGTAATTCTCGAGTCCGATGAAGTTCTGGTCGGGTGAGAAACCGCTCCAGTCAGTCAGGGAGTAGCCGAACGCCTGGATGAAAGGCCAAATCACAAAGAGGAGGTAGATCGCCAGGGGCAGGCCCAGGAAGACCACGAAGAAACTGACCTTGTCGAACGTCAGGGGCTTGCGCCGCCTCTTGTAGACGGGTGGTGCGGTATCCGGAACGACGACGGCGGACGCGCCGCCGTCGACCCGGAGGGTTTTTGCTTTCACTGAAGTCACTTCACTTCGATCTTCTTGACCGAGCTGTCGTTACGGACCTTGTCGGTGATCTTCTGCAGGTCCGACGTCAGTGTGGCGACATCGGACTTTCCATCGAGGAACGTGTTCCACACAACCAGCTGGTCCTTGTTGGTGCCGTAAAGGTCAATGAAGTTCCAGGTGTAGATGTTGTCGCCCGCGTCGCTGAGCAGCTTCGTCTGGGAGACGAGTGCCGTAGATCCGAAGCCATCAGAGGGAACGGTGTCCTTGACGATGGTGGGGGCCAGCTTGGTCTTGGCGAAGTTGGTCGCAGCGTCCTTGGAGAGCATGACGCGGAGCAATTCCTTGCCGCCGGGAACGTTCTTGCCCTGTGAAGGAACCACGAAGGGCTCGCCCGCTGCGCTGTGCAGTGCCGCGTACGGCAGTTTGGAGCTGGTGGTCACCGAGGGGACGGGCGCACCGGTCATCTTGAAGCCGGCCTTGGTCTGGTCCTTCATCTCGTTTTCGATCCATGAACCGGACGGGTAGAACACTGCTTCCTGGGCGTTGCTCCACTGCGCCTGTGCAGCCGTGAACTGGGTGCCCGAGCCACCTGGTTTGAAGTGGCCTGCCTTGACGATCTTTTCCAGGGCGGTGAAGACGCTCTGGAGCGCAGGGTGGGACCAGCAGTCTGCCTTCAGGTTTTCAAGGCCGAGGCGAACGTCGTGGCCACCCTCCTTGATAGCGGAGGCGATCGCCATTTCCTGGTAGTACGTGGCGGCTTCCTTGCCCCAGACGAACAGGTATTTGCCCTTGGCCTTGGCCTGCTCCCCGAGCGCGTACATCTCATCCCAGGTCTTGGGAACGGACCAGCCGTTGTCCTTGAGCAGGGCATCGGAGTACCACATCGCGTAGACGGTGAGGACGTAGTTCAAGGCCGCCAGCTTGCCCTCGAAGGTACCCGGGGCGAGCACTCCGCCGTAGAGGGTGTCCTTAATGACCTTGCCCTCAAGGTTCTTGGCGTTGACCACGCTGGTGAGGTCTTCAAGCTGGGCCAGGATGGTGCTGAAGCCGATTGCCTTGGCGCCCGAGTTGTCGATCAGGTCCGGCGGGTTGCCTCCGACGAATCGTGGCTGCAGTTCCTGTGCGATGTCCGTGGACGGGGAAATCTTGGCAGTGGAACCTGAATGTGCGCTTTCGAAGCCCTTGCCCGCGAAGTCGACGTAGTCGATTCCGTACCCGCCCTTGAAGATCACGGCGTCAACGGTGGACTTGTCTGCCATGCCGAAGGGATTGGTGTCCGAAACGGTTCCCGTTGGACCAGTTGTTCCTCCGCCGCCACCCCCCGCGCAGGACGCCATCGAGCCGGCCAACGGCACAAGCACGGCCGCGGCAAGCGCGCCGCGGAGGAAACCGCGGCGTGCAAAAGACTGCTGCTGAACGTTCATCCTAAAACCCTCCAGAGACTCGTAGTACCTCACGCTGACGGCGCCTCGGCCGGCAGTCGATCGGTCAGGGCACCGCCGCTGCGACGCGCCCTTCGTGTGACATACTTCACCACGAGTGATTGAAAAGCAATATTTGAGGGCAGTTTCAATCAACTTTTGTCAAAATGTGATCTGACGATCCTGCCCTCCGTCGGGGTCGTTTGGGTGTTTTAGCCCCGTAAATTCAAGGATTTTGCGCACTGGGCGATAGCCTCGCGTGCCCATTGCTGCTGTTGCTCGGTTCCTACCCGCTCAGCCCATTGCTCAGCGAGCTGGAACTCCACCATCGCCTCGGTGCGGCGACCGTCGTCGTACATCGCCCAACCGAGGTTGTTGTGCAGGGAAACCATCCACCGTTTGGTGCGTGCATCCTCGACGGCGGACGCGTACTCAAGCGCGCTGCGCGTCCACGATTCCTGGTGTCCGGAGTCGGCGATGGCCAGCATGTGGAGTGCATCCACAGCGAGGAAATCTTCGCCCAGGAGGTCGCCCATCTCGGCGGCCTGCTCAAAGAGCGGAACGGCCATGGCAGGGTGGCCGGCGGAGTTGAGCAGGCGGCCGCGCTCCAGGAGGATCCGCACCGCAATGGTCGGCTCCTCTTCGGCGTCGATCCCGTCCAGGAGGGCGTCCGCCTCCTCGAAGCGGCCCTGCAGGCCGATTGCCCGGCCCAATTGGGTGGCGAGCTCGGCCCGTTCAAAGGGATCGTAGGCGGGATCGGCCATGGCTTCGCGGAATCGGGCTTCCGACAACGCGGGGTCCTCAAAATTCCACAGCTCATCGAGGGTCTTTTGTTCCAGCATCTGGCTCCTCCTGATTGCTTCGAGGCGATGGAAGGTGCGGTCCACTCACAATCTAGCCGAAGCGGCAGGCGGGGTCCGCGTGTCAGTCCTTGGCGAGCCGGGCCCAGCCCAGTTGCTCCTGCTGCTTGCGGCTCAACGAGGAAACCACCAGGTCATAGGAATCCTCCACCATGTCCCTGACCATGGAGTCAGGGAGGGCGCCATCCAGGCGCACGCCGTTCCAGTGCGTCTTGTTCATGTGCCAGGCACCGGTGATTTCCGGATGGGCCGAGCGAAGCTGCACGGCCAAGGCGGGATCGCATTTGAGGCTTACTGCCAGGTTCTGGTCGTCCATGGCGGATGCGGCGAACATCTTGCCTTCCTGCTTGGATCCGCCGGATACGGCGGCCCGGACCTTGAAAACCGAGGTTTCCGGGCCGAACGGGAAGTCTTCATAGCTCCCGGGGAAGCCAAGGCAGATTTGGCGGAGTGTCGCAGCGTCCATGTAGCGAGACTAGCGGACCGATCGCCTCACGCAACGTCCAGGAAGTCCTCGAGGAGCACCACTTCCAGGCCAGCAGCCACTTGCGCCGAGCGGAAGGCCTCGAAGTCCGCCGCGAATTCGGGGCGGAAGTGCATCAGGACGATGTCGCCCGGCCGGAGGGAATTGCCGTACTGGTAGTCCATCCGCCCGGCATTGGCCTTGGCCTCCCACGTAACGATCGCCTTCAAGCCGGCGGCGGCCACAGCTTGCCGCATGGCGGTCGAATAGGCACCGCCCGGAGGCCTGAACAGTGTGGGCTTGCGGCCATACTGCTGGAGGGCGAAATCCTGCATGCCTGCGATGTCGTCAAGCTGCCGCTGGTAACCCCATTGAGTGGTCATATTGACGTTGTGGCTGACCGTGTGGTTTTCAACCAGGCTCCCCTGCGCCATGAACGCCTTGAAGAACGCGGGGTTGTCGCGGACCGTGTTGCTCGTCAGGAAGAGCGTTGCCGGGTAGCCGTTCTCCGCGAGGAGCCGGACGCTTTCCGGGGACTTGACCAGTCCGTCGTCGATCGTGAGGAACACCACGGGATGTTTGGTGGGGATTTTGGTGATCACGGGAGCCAGTCCGCCTTGGATTGGCGGCAGCGTGAAGTCGGGGGTGAAGGGGTTCCGGAGCCGCCCAGGACCCGCTGGGCTTGGTGTGGGACTCATCGCGCCGCTTGCGGACGACGACGGCGAGAGGCCCACCGTGCGGGGCGCCGCCGTCGGGCTTTCCGCGGACTGGTTTCCCGGGACCGCGCAAGCCCCCAGCCCGGCCACGAGGGAAGCCCCGAGGAAACCGAGCGCGGTGCGCCGGCTGGCGGTGGAGGGATGGTGGTCACACATGGGGATTCCCTGGGCTCGAAAGGGTGATTGCCTCCAAAACATACCAGCGGCCGGTTAACAGAAAACGACGGCTAGATGCCGCTCCGCCAGCCCATCTGGGCCGGGCAAGCGTTCATGACGACGTCCAGGCCCGCAGCTTTGGCCCGCTCCGCTGCATCCTCGTCAATGACTCCGAGCTGGAGCCACACAGCTTTCGCTCCCACGGCAATCGCTTCGTCCACGACCGCGCCAACGCGCGAGGAGTTCACAAAGCAATCGACGACGTCGATGGGCTGTTTCTCAAGCGGCACATCCGCAAGGAATTTGTACCCGGTTTCGCCGTGGACGTCCTCGCCCTTTTGGTTGATCGGGATGATCTCCATGCCCATGGTGTCGCGAATATAGAGAGCTACTTCGAACGCGGAGCGCCATTCATTCGTGCTGAGTCCCACGATGGCCCAGCGGCCCTTTGTTCGCATCAGCCGGTCTATGACTCCCGGATCGTTGACATGTGTCATAGCTTCAGCCTACTAGCGGGACAGCAGTCCAAGGAGCCAACGCAGCGAGGGCCCGGCAGGCTTCAGGGACACGTCGTCCTGGGCGTTCCCGACCGCTTGCTGCACTCCGTTTTGGAGGTCCTTCGCCGTGGGGGCTGATGGGATGGCGGTTTTGGGCTGCGGAAGGATTCCCTGCGAATCGTTCTTAGGCTCGGTGTGGGCTGCCTTCGGAGCTTGCTCCTGCGTTGGCTGGCTTGCCGGAGCCCGACCGGCCGCCTGTGCTTCCGGCTCGTGCGCCGCCTCGCCAGTACCAGCTGGAGCAGTGACCACGGGATCCGCCGAGGGGCCCGCCACCGGGGGCGCCGGCGGCAGGTCTACGGGCGCCGGGTGCGTCGCAACCTTCGGGGAGTCCTGGGCGGGGGCCGGAGGTACCAGCGACGGCGGAGCTGTGGTCCAAGCGGGCGCCCAGCCGGAGATCAGCGTCTGCATGAATTCCGGCGTTCCCTTGCTGAATCCGCCGCTCGCGGCCGCAACGCCACCAACACCCAGGCCCATGGCGGTCAGGACCGCAGCACCAATAACGGCGGGGCGATGCTTGCGCAACTGACGCCGCTTGCCGAGCTCGTCGAGGGGAAGAGTCTCGCCCACAGCCGAGCCAGCCAACATCGCCGCGAGCGCGGGCCCGGGGACAGGCGCCGGCATGGAGGCAAACGATTCCAGTGCCTTCAACGAATCCGTGACTTCAGGGGCGTCCGTGAGGCCAGCCTCAAGCATGAGCTCGAGGATGACCGCGTCGCGGTCAATGTCCTTGCAATCCCAACGCATCATGGTGCCACGTATTCCTTTACTACCGAGTGCTCGCGGAGTGAATTCAACGCCCGGCGCTGTAGTTGTTTGACTGCGCCTTGGCTTTTCCCCATGATTTCGGCTGCTTGGTCAACGGTCAGACCGGCAACAATACGAAGGGTCAGGACTTCCCGCTGATCTTCCCCAAGGAGGTCCAGCAGCGCCATGACTTCCCCGGGCGCCACGCGGTTCATCGCTTCGGCTTCTGCCGAATTCGACTGGCGCGTGTCACGTTCAGGTTCAAACTCGT
Source organism: Arthrobacter sp. FW306-1B-F12A (assembly GCF_058781865.1). Classification (NCBI taxonomy): domain Bacteria; kingdom Bacillati; phylum Actinomycetota; class Actinomycetes; order Micrococcales; family Micrococcaceae; genus Arthrobacter; species Arthrobacter sp. FW306-1B-F12A. The sequence goes on along the minus strand of NZ_JBYSXD010000003.1, from coordinate 132,497 downwards.
GGTGCTCAGGCGCCCTGCTTTGCCGACGATGGTCATCCACCATCCGGGCATGGGCCACCGAGAACACGAACGTCCGCAGACCGCTGACGCCGCCCGTGATCGTCTCGACGCGAGGCAGGACGGCAAGAAAAACGTCTTGTGTGACAGCTTCGGGATCCGAGACACCTTTCGCCGTCAGGTAGCCAAGCACCTGGCCCGCAAAGGCCTGATAGACGGCGCTGAACAGTTCAGCTTCGCGGCCGCGAAGGGCCAGCAATGCTGCATCGGTCAAGGCGTCGGTCACTGAAGCGTGGCTTTCGTTGGGGAGCGAATGTCCGGATCCATGCGAGATCCTCGGTGCCGCCCAAACGCGGCAGGGCCGGGCAACCTCACCTAGCTTAACCGCTGCTCCCGCTATGCCCAAGGACCAGCCTTCGGTTCCGGGGACCTGCCTCTCCCGGACTTTTTGCACATCCACGAAACCCCTTCAGACATGAAAAGGGCCGAGCTGAAACATGATGGGGGACAAATTTCAGCTCGGCCTTTCAAAGAGGTAATCGACGGGGCACCCCAAAGGGTTACGCGGATTCCAAAAGTTTTTTTCGACGGCGTTTTGTGTGCCTTTTGGCGCGGAACGCACGACGGCGGGCCACCCCTGAAAGGGCGACCCGCCGACGTCGTGATTTAGCTGTGGTGACTAGTCCTCGATGAGGTCGTGCACCACGATCGTCTGGTCCCGGTCCGGGCCGACGCCGATCGCGGAGAAGCGCGTGCCGGAGAGCTTCTCGAGGGCCAGCACGTATCGGCGGGCGTTCTCGGGGAGGTCTTCGAGCGTCTTGGCGCCGGTGATGTCCTCGGTCCAGCCGTCGAAGTACTCGAAGATCGGCACTGCGTGGTGGAACTCGGTCTGGGTCATGGGCATTTCGTCGTGGCGGACGCCGTCGACGTCGTAGGCCACGCAGACCGGGATCTGCTCGATGCCGGTCAGGACGTCCAGCTTGGTGACGAAGTAGTCCGTGAAGCCGTTGACGCGGGATGCATGGCGGGCCAGGACGGCGTCGTACCAGCCGCAGCGGCGCGGGCGGCCGGTGTTGACGCCGAACTCGCCGCCTGTTTTCTGCAGGTACATGCCCATCTCGTCGAAGAGCTCCGTGGGGAACGGGCCGGCGCCGACGCGCGTGGTGTAGGCCTTGATGATGCCGATGGACCGCGAGATCCGGGTGGGTCCGATGCCCGAGCCAACGGACGCGCCGCCGGCGGTCGGGTTGGACGACGTCACGAACGGGTAGGTGCCGTGGTCGACGTCCAGGAACGTGGCCTGGCCGCCCTCCATGAGGACCACCTTGCCCTCATCCAGTGCGTTGTTGAGGACCAGCGTGCTGTCAATGACCAGCGGCCGCAGGCGCTCGGCGTAGGACAGGAAGTACTCCACGATCTCGTCCACCACCACATTGCGGCGGTTGTAGACCTTGACCAGGAGCTCGTTCTTTTGGCGCAGCGAGCCTTCCACCTTCTGGCGGAGGATCGATTCGTCGAAGACATCCTGCACGCGGATACCCAGGCGGGCCACCTTGTCCATGTAGGCCGGGCCAATGCCCCGGCCTGTGGTGCCGATGGCGCGGCTGCCGAGGAAGCGCTCCGTGACCTTGTCCAACACCTGGTGGTACGGCGCCACGAGGTGGGCATTCGCGGAGACACGCAATCGGGAGGTGTCTGCGCCGCGGGCTTCCAGGCCATCGATCTCCTGGAACAGCGCTTCAAGGTTCACCACGCAGCCGTTGCCGATGATCGGAATCGCGTTGGGGCTCAGAATGCCGGCAGGAAGGAGCTTGAGCTCATACTTCTCACCGCCCACCACAACGGTGTGCCCGGCGTTGTTGCCGCCGTTGGGCTTGACCACGTAGTCAACGCGGCCACCGAGCAGGTCGGTTGCTTTGCCTTTGCCTTCGTCGCCCCATTGGGCTCCGACGATCACGATAGCTGGCATGGGATCCTCCCCCATTCTTTCGGGCCGGTCCTGGCGGGATCACCAAGGCTCAGCGCCGTACATGAGAACGCCCCGAATCTTTCGGTCCTGCCCGCAGACTTTCGCAAAAGTTCATCGGCGGGATCAGCAAGAGTTCCGGGGCTCTTACCAGCCAAGTTTAGCCGATGCGGCTCTTGGACCTGTTGTCACACGGTCGGAAGGCGACATGAAAACAGGGAGGGCGCCCTCGAAGTTCCCCGTGAGCAGAATGTGAACTCTTCCCAAACAGTCCGCTTCGAGCCTCCAAAACGGCCCTCGGGCCCCAGGCGAGCGGCTACATTCTTTGTGAATCCTCACCCCCAGCGGGCACTTCCGTGAATCTGAAGGGAAATCGATGAATTTTCGCAACAAGCGGCTCTTGTCCACGGCAGGAGTGAGCGCACTCGCAGCATCCACGATCGCTGCCGGCCTGATCGGGTTCGGCCTGACGCCGGCCTCGGCCAATAACGACCACAAGGACACCGCGACGCCTATCAAGCACGTCGTCGTAATTTTCGGCGAGAACGTCTCCTTCGACCACTACTTCGCGACGTATCCGCAGGCAGCCAACACGGCAGGCGAAACCCAGCAAGGAAGCGGCGCAGCGGCTCCCGCGTTCACGGCGGCCAAGAACACGCCGAAGAACATCGCCACCCTCGCCAACGACAAGCTCTTGGCACCTAACAATCCCAACTCGGTCCAGCCCCAGCGGCTGACTCCGGGCCAGGCAATCACGTGCGACCAGGACCACGAATACACCGCGGAGCAGAAGGCCTACAACGGTGGCTTGATGAACAAGTTCGTCGAGAACACGAGCATGGACACCTGTTCGGGTGGCCAGTTCGGGCGTCCCGGGCTCACCATGGACTACTACGACGGCAACACCGTCACCGGGATCTGGAACTACGCCCAGAACTTCGCCATGAGCGACTCACACTTCAGCACCGTTTTCGGCCCGTCCAGCCCCGGCGCGCTCAACCTCGTGTCCGGCCAGACCCACGGCGTCACCGAATTCACCGCCGCCGGACAGCCCGTCAAACCGGCAACCAGCGACTACACGGTCAAGTTCCCTGACGCGAACGGCGTCGGCACCATGACGGAAGACCCGGATCCGGTCTACGACGACTGCTCCAACAAGAGCCACGCAAGCAAGAACAACCTCGCCGGCATGCAGGGCAAGAACATCGGCGACCTGCTCAACGACAAGGGCGTCAGCTGGGGCTGGTTCCAGGGCGGCTTCGCCCCGACGACGCCGGCCACGGACACCACGCCGGCAGCCTGCATGACCACCCACACCAACATCGCGGGTGCCACGGTGACTGACTACAACCCGCACCACCAGCCGTTCCAGTACTACAAGTCAACGTCCAACCCCCACCACCTTGCTCCGGCCAGCGTGGACGAAATCGGACACAACGGCCAGGCCAACCACCAGTACGACACCACGGACTTCGCGAAGGTGGTCAACTCGGACAACATGCCTGCAGTCTCCTTCCTGAAGGCGGGTAACTACCAGGACGGCCACGCCGGCTACTCCGATCCCCTGGACGAGCAGAAGTTCATCACGCAGCAGGTGAACGCCATCCAGAACTCGAAGAACTGGGAAAACACCGCAATCGTCCTCGCCTACGATGACTCCGATGGCTGGTACGACCACGTCGCGGCTGGCGTGAAGAACTCCTCCAACACCACAGACGACGCCGCATGGTGCCTCAACGCGTACAACAAGGGTGTCCCGATGGCCGGAGGCTATGCGGACCGTTGCGGCCCCGGCCCCCGCCAGCCGCTCGTGGTGATCTCGCCCTTCGCGAAGAAGAACTTCGTGGACCACACCCAGACGGACCAGTCATCCATCCTTCGCTTCATCGAGGACAACTGGCACACCGGCCAGATCGGCGACTCCTCGGCGGACGCCAAGGCCGGCTCCATCAACGCGATGTTCAACTTTGACAACGCGCGGGACGTGAAGCTTATCCTCAACGAATCGAACGGCACCGTGGTCTCCCGGACCAAGGAAAGCGACGACCAGAACGAGAACAAGCAGTAGCAAGGTACTTCCGAAACGGCACCGTCCCGAATGCATCGGGATGGTGCCGTTTCCGTTAACGTACGGCCTAGCGCACGGCCCGGTCCATGCCCGGAAGCCGGCTCCCGCCGTCGAGAGTCCCACCACAGAAGTCCCGATTCACCCCACAGCTCACCGCCGTTCCGGTAGAGTTAACCAGCCCCCAACACTGCACCCAATCTGACCGGTCGCGGCAAACCGCTCCCGGCCGGATAAGTGCGCCTCGCTACACGTAGGAGACCCAAGCCCATATGCAAGACCTGGCGACTGAAACACGCGAAGAGCAGCTCTGGAACCGACGTTTCGAACCCCACATCGCCGAGGTCACGGGGCTTTGCGATTCCCTCAAAGAACAGAAGCCGGGCAGCGAAGTCCTCTACGTGGACCCCGTCCACAGCGTTGACGAGTGCCGCATCATCAGCCTTTTCTCCAACACCCGCACCACGGAGGGCTCGGGCTTCATCGTCCCGGGTGACGCGGATGCCACCACCCGCATGGTGGGCATGCAGTGGCAGTTGGGCCTTCGTCCCGAACTCATGATGCCGTGGAACGTCTACCCGTGGATCGAGCCCGACGGCGAACCGGGCAAGCTGACTCCTGCCAACATCACCGAAGGCCTCAAACCGCTCCTGCGCCTGCTGGCGATCGTGCCGCGCACGTCCGTGCTGGTAGCCCACGGCAATGAAGCCCATCGATTGGCAGACCAGCTGATGAAGGCTGCTCCGCAGAGCATCCACCGCCGCGGCTTCAAGACATTCAAGGTCCGCTCGCTCGGTGGGCGTTCCTTCGCCGGCTCCCCCACGCGCCAGCAGGAGTACCTGGACCTCATTCATGGCGCCTACGCCGAGGCCATGGCCCGGACCGGCCTCACCCCGGTCTCCTAGGAACCGCCCGACCCAACTGACTCGCATTTGTTGTCGTTATGACGCCTCATAACGACATTAACTGCGAGTTAGTTGGGTGGGGAAAGCGCGACGGCGGCCGCCCACCTGAGTGGGAGGCCGCCGTCGGCGTTTAATTCACTTGTCCTAGCCTTCGATCGCTGCCTTCGCGGCGGGATCGGAGTCGTTCAGGAATTTCTCGATCCGCTCCGGTTCCTCAGCCTCGCCGATGGCAGCCGACGCCCGGCCGAGGGAGTACAGGGCGCGCAGGAATCCCCTGTTGGGCTCGTGCTCCCACGGGATGGGCCCGACGCCGCGCCAACCGTTGCGCCGCAGCGAATCCAGTCCGCGGTGGTAACCCACGCGGGAATACGCATAGGAATCGATGGTCCGGCCGTCAGCCCAGGCTTCTTCGGCCAGGATCGCCCACAGCAACGAAGACGTGGGGTACTTGGCCACGAGGTCCAGGGCCTCCTGCCCCAAGGCAAGGTGCTGGTACACCTCGGTCTCGGCAGGGAGAAGCGTCGGCTCCGGGCCCATCAGGTTCTTGCGGAATTCGTCGGACATTAGAAGGTCTTGCCTACCGAACCGAGCTGCTTTGCGGCTTCCACGATGCGGGCAGCCATGCCGGCTTCGGCGGAGGCTCCCCAGACGCGGGGGTCATAGGTCTTCTTGTTGCCCATTTCGCCGTCGACCTTCAGGACGCCGTCGTAGTTCGAGAACATGTGTCCGGCAACCGGGCGGGTGAACGCGTACTGGGTGTCGGTGTCGATGTTCATCTTGATGACGCCGTAGGAAACAGCGTCAGCGATTTCCTGCTCGGTGGAGCCGGAGCCGCCGTGGAAGACGAGGTCGAACGGGTTGGTCTTGCCGATCTTGGCACCGACCTCGGCCTGGATCTGCTTGAGCAGTTCGGGGCGGAGCTTGACGTTGCCCGGCTTGTACACGCCGTGCACGTTGCCGAAGGTCAGGGCGGTCAGGTAGCGGCCGTTCTCGCCGGCGCCGAGTGCCTCGATGGTGGCGAGGGCGTCTTCGGTGGTGGTGTAGAGCTTCTCGTTGATCTCGTTCTCGACGCCGTCTTCCTCGCCGCCGACCGTGCCGATTTCAACCTCGAGGATGATCTTGGCCGCAGCTGCGCGTTCCAGGAGTTCGCGGCCGATCCGCAGGTTCTCGGACAGGGTCTCGTGCGAACCGTCCCACATGTGCGAGTTGAAGATCGGGTCCTTGCCGGCCTTGACGGCTTCCTCGGAAGCGGCCAGCAGCGGCAGGACGAAATCAGCCAGCTTGTCCTGCGGGCAGTGGTCCGTGTGGAGGGCGATGTTCACGTTGTAGTTCTTGGCGACTTCGCGGGCGAAAGCCGCGAAACCCAAGGAGCCGGCAACCATGTCCTTGACGGAGGCGCCGGACCAGTAGGCAGCACCACCGGTGGAGACCTGGATGATGCCGTCCGATTCGGCCTCGGCAAAGCCGCGGATGGCGGCGTTCAGGGTCTGCGACGAGGTCACGTTCACTGCCGGGAACGCGTATCCACCGGCCTTCGCGCGGTCGATCATCTCGGAGTAAATCTCTGGGGTTGCGATGGGCATGCTGACTCCTATGCTGATTTTCGTCTGTGGGTTTTGTTGACCCTGGAGTAGACCTATACGGCTAGGCACCATCCTAGCGACTGAAGAATCCGACACCGTGTTTCCGGTCACGGAGACGGGTAACACTTGCGGACCTTTTGCCGCCGGGTCCTCTCAGGACAGGCTGACTCAAGACACGCGCTGGCCGAAGTTGTGCCGGCGGATCCAGGCGTGCATCGCGATGGCCGCGGCCGACGCCGCGTTCATGGACCGCGTGGAACCGTACTGCTCAATCGACAAAGTGGCGACGGCGGCGTCGTGCACCTCGGGAGTCAGGCCGGGGCCCTCCTGCCCGAACACAAGGACGCAGTTGCGCGGAAGTTCGTAGGTTTCCAGCGGCACGGAATCGGGGAAGATGTCGATGCCGATGATGGCCAGCCCCTCCCCCTGCGCCCACTCCACGAAATCCTCCACGGTGGGGTGGTGGCGGACGTGCTGGTAGCGGTCGGTGACCATGGCGCCGCGACGGTTCCACCTGCGTCGTCCGATGATGTGGACCTCCTTGGCGAGGAACGCGTTGGCGGTACGCACTACGGTGCCGATGTTGAGGTCGTGCTGCCAGTTCTCAATGGCAATGTGGAAATCGTGCCGGTGGGCGTCCAGGTCCGCGACAATCGCTTCGTGCTTCCAGTACCGGTACTTGTCCACGACGTTCCGGCGGTCGCCGTCCGCCAGGAGGTCCGGGTCCCACTGCTCGCCTTCCGGCCAGTCTCCTTCCCAGGGCCCGACGCCGACCTCCGGTTTCGCTTCGGACTCCCCTTCGGTAGAGGAGACGAACGACGGGTCGGTGGGGGCAGGGTTCTGGGGCCGGTCAGTCACTCCTCAACCCTAGCCCGGCCAGTGCCGCATGCGGCGCCGATACCCGGCCCCGTAACGCAGGACACCCGGGTGTCTCGGAGACCGAAAGATGAAAGACTTGGGACGAGAAGCAGCCACTACGCGGAGGAAAAGCATGGAGAACGCAACCGAGGCCCCCAAGAGCTCAGCCCTTTACCGCAACGGACACGAAATCGAATGCTGGCTCACGGACATGGACGGTGTCCTTGTCCACGAAAACCAAGCGGTTCCCGGAGCGGCTGAACTGATCCAGCGCTGGGTGGACACCTCCAAGCGATTCCTCGTCCTCACGAACAACTCCATCTTCACGCCGCGGGACTTGGCAGCCCGGTTGAGCTCCTCAGGCCTGGAAATCCCGGAAGAGAACATCTGGACATCGGCCCTGGCCACGGCCCAGTTCCTCAAGGACCAGGTGCAGGGCTCCGAGTCCGGGAACCGCGCCTACACCATCGGTGAGGCAGGGCTCACGACGGCGCTGCACGAGGCCGGCTTCATCCTCACCGACCAGAACCCGGACTTCGTGGTGCTCGGCGAAACCCGCACCTACTCCTTCGAAGCGATCACCATGGCCATCCGGCTGATCCTCGCGGGGGCGCGTTTCATCGCCACCAACCCGGATGCCACCGGTCCCTCCAAGGACGGGCCGATGCCCGCCACCGGCGCCATCGCCGCGCTCATCTCCAAGGCGACCGGCCGCGAGCCCTACATTGTGGGCAAGCCGAACCCCATGATGTTCCGTTCCGCGATGAACCAGATCGACGCGCACTCCGAGACCACGGCAATGATCGGTGACCGCATGGACACCGACATCATCGCGGGCATGGAAGCCGGGCTGCACACGGTCCTGGTGCTCAGCGGCATCACCCAGCGGGAGGACATCGCGGCCTTCCCGTTCCGGCCGAACCAGGTCCTGAACTCGGTAGCGGACCTCAAAAACCAGATCTAAGAAGAAGGGCCGGTGCCATGGCTGTGCTGAACCTCCGGTCCCTGGCCGGTGGCCGTATCCTGAGGGGCAGCCAGCCATTTGGCATGGACACCGCGGCGACGGCCGCGTTCCTGGAACGTCATGGCATCCAGGCCGTCGTGGATCTCCGGAGCGCGTACGAGCGCGCCATCGTGCCCTGGCAACTTGCCAACGGCGCGGTGGAGCTCGTGGAGAACCCCCTCGATCCGCGTACCGCTTCTGCTGGGCTCCAATCGATCCACACGGCCGAAGACCTTGGCGAGCTGTACCTTGGCTGGGTTCGCGCCCGCCCGGATTGGGTGGCCGAATCGCTGCGTCCCGCGACCCAAGGCAAGCGGACGCTCATCCACTGCTCGCTCGGCAAGGATCGCACCGGCGTCGTATCCGCTCTGGCGCTCCTCGCGACGGGCGCTGACCGCGCGGCCGTCGTGGCGGACTACGCCGCAAGCACCGCGGCCCTCCCTACAATGCTGGAAACCATGTCAGCAGCTTGGCGGCTGGCTGTCCCCGAGGTTCCGGAGGAGGCATTCAGTCCCTCGCTCATGCTGCTGCAATCCCCCGAAGCCGCGATGGAATACTTCCTGGACCGTTTCGGGCACGAGTTCGGCGACGCGGCGGATTACTTGCGCGTCGCCGGCCTCAGCGGTTCCGAGCTGGACGGACTGCGGCGCAGGTAGGGAGGCACCGTCAGTAGAACACCACCCGCGAGCCGGCCCGGGGCAGCGGAAACAGCTCGTTCTCCAGGTCCTCAATGATCGGATTGTAGATAAAGGGATTCCACTGCGGGCTCGCATGGGCGGGGCGGGCGCCGTCGGTCCTGCGGCCCGTGGACGCGATGTTGAGGGGGAATACCTTGGCCCACGCGGCCCGGGCGGTTTCGTAGTTCACGGTGTCGTCGTTCGGGTTTCCGATGAAGGCCATGCGGGTGTCTCCCAGCCCGTCGACAAACCGTGTGCCGTCAAAGTGGTAGATGTAGTCCGATTCGCTCTGGATCAGCACGCTCGACGGCGCGATCGGCGAGAGCTGCTCCAAGGTCTGGTCCCAGATCTGCCCCCATGTGCGTTCGTGTTTGTTCACCACGCGCTCGCCCAGCTCATAGCCGCCGCGGAGGACTGACGGAACCTGGAAGCCGCTCTCGTACAAGAACACGACGCCGTCGAACCAGCTTTGGTCGAGGATGTCGTACTTACTGAACGGCGAGGAATCCAACAGGATCAGCTTGACGCTGACGTTGCGTTCACGCAGGCGTGCGGCCACCTCAGTGGCCAACATCCCGCCGAAACTGTGGCCGTAGAAATACAGGGTGTTCAGCTTGCGCTCATTGATATAGGCGAGCACAGCGTCCACCACCTCAGTGACTTCCATCCCCAGGTTGGAGTATCCGACGGCGGCCATCTGGCCGCGCTGCCGGAGCGAACCGCGGATCGAGTTGAGGATCCATTGGGCCTCTTCCCAGCTCGTCTTATAGCCGGGAAAGAGGATCCAACTCGAGTTGGGGTAGTACGACTCCGCGAAATCGTCCCCTACCGGGAGGATCTTGGTGGTGCGGCGTTCCGCCTGGACCTGGCGGGTGAACAGCATGTCCGCTGCGAGGGCCGTGGAAGCACCGGCTCCAATCAGGAAGGAACGGCGGGAAAAGCTCTTCAGCTCGGCGGCTTGGCGGAGCACCCGGGCAAGGGAGCCCGGGTCCTGCCAGCGCTGCTGCCTCCGAGGGAATTTCCCCGCCCGATAGTTCACGCAGCCAGCTTAGGCGCTTCGGCGGACGGGCACACGGTCCCCTCAAACCCGCCCGGCCTTGGCAGAGTTAGTCGAGTCCCAGCTCGTCCTTGCCGAAGGCGAAGAGGTACGGCACGCCGGTTTCGGCCTCGATCTTTTCCTTGGCGCCAGTGTTGCGGTCCACGATGACGGCCACGGCCACCACGTTGCCACCGGCCTTGCGGACGCCCTCGACGGCGGTCAGTGCCGAGCCGCCGGTGGTGGAGGTGTCCTCGAGAACCACGACGTTCCGGCCTTCCACCGAGGGACCCTCAACCTGGCGGCCCATGCCGTAGGACTTCTGGGCCTTGCGCACCACGAAGGCGTCAACCGCGCGGCCGGCGTCGGCCGCGGCGTGCATCACGGCGGTCCCGACCGGGTCCGCACCCATCGTCAGGCCACCGGCGCACTCAACGGCGATTCCGGCGTCGTCGATCATGGAGAGCATCACCTGGCCAACAAGCTTCGAAGCCTCGTGGTGGAGGGTGATGCGCCGCAAGTCGATGTAGTAGTCCGCCTCGGCACCGCTGGAAAGGATCACCTTGCCGCGGACAACCGCCAGTTCTTTGATCAATTCAAGGAGGCGGGCACGGGCAGCGGCAGTGTCAACAGCGGGAGTCATGGTGCCCATTCTACGTAAAGCCGTTCGACGCAAGGGAATGGCGAGCGTCATGCACTGTCCACGGCGCCGTCACGTCACCCGCCGTAACCTGTGAAATATCTGCGCGGGAGGCGGTGTTCCCGCCCATATGACAACAATCGGAATCATCGGTGCAGGACACATTGGCAGCCAAGTCGCCCGCAAAGCAGTCGAGCTTGGCTATGACGTAGTGATCAGCAACTCGCGGGGACCGGAAACCCTGGCGGAACTGGTGGCGGAGCTTGGCGAACATGCCCGGGCCGCAACACCGGCCGAGGCAGCAGCGGCGGGCGATTTCGCCGTCGTGACCGTTCCGCTCAGGAGCTACCAGGACATTCCCGTGAACCGCTCGCGGGCAAGATTGTGATCGACACGAACAACTACTATTGGGAGCGGGACGGCCGCATCCCGGAGCTCGCCAAGGGCGAGGCCACCACGTCGGGCCTGCTGCAGAAGCACCTGCCCACGTCCAAGGTGGCCAAGGGCTTCAACCACATCATGGCGAAGGAGATCGGCACTGACGGCTCCCCGTCGGGCACCGAGAACCGCCGCGCATTGGCCACCGCCAGCGACTACCCCGAGGCGGCGGAACTCTTGGCGAAGCTCTACGACGAGTTCGGTTTCGACACCGTCAACATCGGCCCGCTCGATGAGAGCTGGCGCGTGGAGCGTGACCGCCCGGCCTACGTGGTGCGGCAGAACGCTGCCGAACTCAAGGACAACCTGGCGAAGGCACCGCGCACCATCTGAGCAACCTCCAAACAACACAGCAGCCGCTTGCCTCCTAAAGGCAAGCGGCTGCTGTGTTTAGGCGTGGACGCCCGGACCGGTCAGGATGCAGAAGCGGGATCGACGACGGCGAACCCCGCCAAGGCGGCTGCCTTCCGGACATAAGCCAAGTTGGACGCCGTCCGTTCCTCCAACGGAAGCTCGGTGGAAAAGTCCTCCAGTGTTACCCAGGAGTCATAGCCGACGTCAGCGAGCGCCCGGAAGTAGGCGAGGACACTCGCCTGGCCTTCAGCAAGAGGGGCCCATTCGTTGACCCACACGGCCGCACCCGATTCGTCTTTCGAGTCGGTGCGGACCCAGCGGGCGTTCTTCACATGGACATGTGCCAAATAGGGGCCGAGGAGCTGGAGGGCAGGCAAAGGTGATTCCCAGCCCTCGATCAGCAGATTGCCGAGGTCGTGGATAACGCCGACATGCCGCGGATCCAGGCCTTCCAACAATCGACGGGCCGAGGAAGCCGACGCCGTCACGGTTCCATGGTGCAGTTCCACGAGGGCTTTGACGCCGTGGTGTGCTGCACGGGAAGCAACCCACTCGTAGTGTTCCCGCGTGGCTGCAAAGAGTTCCGGGTAGGGCAGGCCTGTGGGTTCCGGGCCGCCCATATTCGAGTTGCCCAGCGGCAGCACGTTCACCCGGACCTGCCCGGCACCCAAGGCCGCTGTCGCTGCGAGGACCCGATCGACGTCGTCGTGGTTGTCGCAGCGGGCGTAGCCGCCGAGGCCGGAGAATTCCAACCCTGAATCGGCGGTGAGCCGGGCAATCTCCGGGATCGAATCTTCCAGGCCCGTCATGGGCCAGGTGGCACGGTTCCCTGCCCAGAAACCCGGTTCTGCTGCCTCCGCCTGGTCCGTGACCCGCCATTCGATGCCGTCCCACCCTTGGGCGGCGAGCTTGGTGGCGGCTTCCTGCGGCGACCACTCGGGCGTGGATGCGGTGAAGACGGAGAACTTCATGCCGATACCTCCTCGCGGGCGTCCGGGTGGGAAGCAGCCCCGCCGGTACGGACCTCCACGTTGTTGTACTTGCCCGCTATGACATCGTCGATCAGCACCGGCTGGCCCAGGGTTGCCGAGACATACAGAGCGCGCACCGTGGCCAAGGCGGTCACGGCGTCCCGGACGGTAACGCCCGCGGGGCGTCCTTCCCGGATCGCCGCGACGATGTCGCGGTACTGCCGGACATGTCCAGCCGGGTACACCGTGGGATCCAGTGCTTCGACGGTGTCGTCAGGGTATTTGGCGAGCTCGACGGCGGCCTGGTTCCCGCCGCCGAGGATGCCCATCGCACTGCTCTCCGAAGGATCGGCGGCGTCTGATGCGTGGAAGTACGCGAGGTCGTCGTTGTCGATCACTGCGGAACCCTTGCTGCCCATCACCTGGAGGCGGACCGTCAAGCCAGGGTACGCCGCCGTCGTCGCGTGCAGCACGGCAAGGGCCCCGGACTCGAAGGTGACGGTAGCTACGGCGGTGTCCTCCACTTCAACACCTTCGTGGGCGAGAAGGGCGGTCTTGGCGCTGATCTCAAGGGGCCGGCCGAGGAACCACAAGAGCAGGTCCACGGTGTGCACGCCCTGGTTCATGATGGCGCCTCCGCCGTCCATGGCCCAGGTTCCGCGCCACGCGCCCGAATCGTAGTAGCCCTGGCTCCGCCACCAGCTGACCGAGGCGACGGCCGAGGTCAGCGTACCGAAGCGTCCGGCTCGGCGGGCCTCGTCCACCACCCGGCTGGCCGGATCGAAGCGGTGCTGGCTGATCACCGTGGCCACCAAGCCCTTGGCCTCGGCGGCCTTGGCCGCGGCCAGGATCTCGTCCGCCTTGACCAAGTCAACGTCAAGGGGCTTTTCGATCACCACGTGCTTGCCGGCGTCGAGCGCTTCCAGCGCTTGCTGGATATGCAGCCCGCTGGGCGTCGAGACGATGACCAGGTCCACGGGTACAGCGGCGAGCGCCTCGGCGAGCGTCAGGAAGACTGCCGGCCTCGGGTCGCCCTGGGCTTCGATCTTGGTGGCGAGCGCCTCGGAAGCCTCGGAAACCACATCCACAAGGGCCGTGATGACGATCTCCGGGAATTCGCGGACCGCGGCCGAGTGGGTGCGGCCGATCACGCCGCACCCTACGATTGCGGCCCGGATCTCCGCGCCGGAAGCGTTTGAGGCCTCGCTCACTTCGTCTCCACTCCTGCTTCATTGAGGACTTTCGCGAATGCCCTCGCTGCGATCCCGAACGCCGTCGGGCCGGAGAAACCGCCCAGTCCGTGGGCGCCGGCCAAGTGCGGCTCGAGGCTCGCGAAACCCGTGTAGCCGTCGGCCTTCAAGGCCTCGACAGTGCGGAGCACATCGCCGTCGCCCTCGCCCGCCGGGACCACGTGGGCGTTCGAGAACAAGGCATCCTTCACCTGCAGGTACTCAAGGTGTGGGCGGAGCTTGGCGTAGCCGTCCTCGAAAGGCTTGACGCCTACCTGGACGAAATTCGCCGCGTCCCAAGCCACCTTGAGCGCGGGAGAGGCCACGGTTTCGATGATGTCCAGGACCCGTTCGGGGATGTCTCCGTAGATGTCCTTCTCGTTCTCGTGCAGAAGAACGACGCCGGACTCTTCCGCCACGTCCGCAAGGGCACGCATGCGTTCGATGACCGCCTCCCGGATGCTCTCCACCGCCACGTCCTCGCCGTAGTAGAAGGAGAAGATCCGGATGTAGCGGGATTCCAGGACCTGTGCCGCGTTGACTGCCCGGCGGAGCCTTTCCACCTCGTGCTCGACGGGGAGGGAAACGTCCACTTTCCCGATCGGCGAGGCGATCGCGGAAACCTTCATGTCCGCGGCATCCAGCAAGGACTTCAATTCACGAAGCTGTGCGTCATCCAGATCCACGATGTTGGTGCCCCAGGCGCTGCGGACCTCAATGTGCTTGGCTCCCAATGCCTGCATCACGGCAATCTGGATCTTGGGGTCGTCGTCGATCTCGTCGCCGAAGCCCGAGAGCTCCCATTCAACAGCTGGCGTGCTCATAGTTACTTGACTCCTCCGGCGGTCAGGCCGCCCACTAGGTAACGCTGGAAAATCAGGTACAGGATGACCACCGGGGCAGCACACACAAGGGAAGCTGCCATCATCTGGCCGTAGAAGGGAATCGCGCCGCCTTCCTGCGAGGCACCGAAGACCTGGAGCGCGACGGCGGCCGTCTGGCTTTCGGGCCGCGTCATGACTGAGGCGAACAGGACGTCGTTCCAGCCGAGCAGGAAGGCGAAAATGCCGGAAACGACGACGCCGGGCCAGCTCAGCGGGAGGATGATCCGCACCAGCACGCCCAGGTTGCTGGCACCGTCGATCCTTGCCGCTTCTTCGAGTTCGCGCGGCAGGCCGCGCAGATAGGTGACCATCACCCAGGTGGAGAACGGCATCGCGAACGTCAAATAGGTGATGAACAAGCCCCACTGCGTGCCGATGACCTGGATGCCCAGATAGGTGGCGGACGAAGAGAACAGGACGAAGACCGGAAGGACCATGAGGGTGCCGGGAACCGACTGGAGTCCCAGCAGCCCGCGAAGGATCGTCAAGCGGCCGCGGAACTGGTAGCGGACCAGGACGTAGGCGGTGGCGATCGACATGAGCGCGGAGACAACGGCGGTGGAACCGGCCACAAGCACGCTGTTGGCCAAGCCGGTGGCCAGTCCAACGCTCGTCCAGATGGTCGAGTAGTTCTCAAAGGAGAAACTGGACGGGAAGAACTCGCCCCTGGCCACGCCGATGTCCGAGTTCACGGACGCGAGGAAGATGTACGCCACCGGAATCAGCACCAGGGCACACAACAGAGTCAGGATGATGGCGAGCATCGGCCCTGGCATGAGCCGGGTGACTTCATGCTGGCGCTTGGAGCCCGGACGGAAGTCCTCCTTCGATTTGCGTCCGATGGCGGTAGTTGCGGTGCTCACTTTTTGCCTCCGGGTGTTTCGGCGTCGTCGAGTTTGACGGCACGCAGATAGACGAACAAGGGAATCGCGATCAGGATCAGCGAGATGAACGCCATGGCCGCGCTGAGCCCGAACCGGAAGCTCTGGAAGCTGGTGACGTAGGTGAGGATCGGGAGCAGTTCCACATCGGACGGAGCAGGTACCCCGAACAGGACGAACGGCAAGGTGAAGTTGTTGATGTGGTGCAGCATGCCGATCAGGAATGCCAAGGAGAGCGGACCCTTCAGGTAAGGGAACACCACGTAGCGGAGCTTGTTCCACCACAGGGCGCCGTCAAGGGCCGAGGCCTCGTGGACCTCATGGTCCACGGACTGGAGCCCGGACAAAGCCAGCAGGTAGACAAACGGCCACGACGCCCAGATCTGGACAAGGATGAGCGTCCAATACGACTGGGGCCCGTTGAGCCACAGTCCGGGGTCGATGCCCACCGAATGCAGCATGGAGTCGATGACGCTGCCCGGCTGGAACATGGTCCGCCACACCGTCGCCACCACGAAGGAAGGGAGGACGTAGGGGATCAGGAAGATGGAACGGATCACTGCCCGGCCCTTGAACGCGTTCTGGGTGGCGACTGCCCCGGCGATGCCGAGCGGGATAGTGACCACCATGGCGAGCAAGGAGTAGCTGACGCTGAGCCAGATGGCGTGCAGCAAAGGCGATGCGGTCAGCGCTTCGACGAAGTTCTGGACTCCGATGAACGGAGCGCTGACCCACTTGCGCAGCGAATACTGGTCCAGGTCCAGCCCCGACATGAAGATTCCGAGCAGGAGCGGCACCACGATGATGATTGTCATCAGCAGGCCGCCTGGAATCAGCATCCACATGGGGCGGTTGCGTTCGCTCAGCCCCTTGCGGCGCCGGGAAGTGTCATTCGGTGACTGCGGGTCCGGCTTGGCAGCGCGGGACGACTTGCGGCGCGTGGACTTGCCCGCAGTCAGTGAATCGGTGGACATGTCAGTTCCTACTTACTTTGATGCCCGGTCAAGTGAGGCCTGGCCCTTGGTTTGTGCGTCCTTGAGGCGCGTCTGGAGGCTCGAGTCGTCCACGGAACCCTTGGAGAGATCAGGGATCGACTGGACCACTACGTTGACGAGGGCCAACTGGATGTCGCCCCAAGCGCCGGTGAAGGGCGTTGCCTTGGACTTGGCGGCGGTATCGGCAACCGGTTGGAGTATCGGGTTATTCAGAGACTTCAGCGCCTCGGCATTGGCGGGCAGATCTCCGAAGATCTTCTGGTAGTTCAGCTGCTCGTCCTTGGACGTGATGAGGTTGATGTAAGCGAAGGCCAGGTCCTTTTGCTTCGAGTAATCGGCGACAACCACGTTGTCACCGGAGAGGATGCTCGCCGCATTCGCGGCGTCGCCCTGCGGAGACGTCTGGCCCGGGGCCGTCGTCGGCATGGCCGTGTAAGCGTACTTACCGGCGACAGCGGACTTCTCAAGCGTCGGGACGGAACTCGAGGTCGTCATCATCAGATAACCGGCCTTGCCACTCGCAAATGCCGCCAGGGCGTTGCTGTTACTCCAGCCAACAGACGCCGGATCGACAACTTTGTCTTTGGTGAGCCATCCGAAGTACGTTTCGTAAGCCTTCTTGACCGTCGGGTCGTCGAGCTTGAGAGTCTTGCCGTCCACGAGCGGGTTGCCTGCCTGGACAGACATGGCCCAGATGAATTTCCACGGATCAAAGTTGTCCTTGTACCCGGTAGCGAGCCCAAAAGTTCCGGTGGCCGGGTTGGTCATCTTCTTGGCCTGGGCTGCGAGCTCGTCCCAGCTGGTGGCGGGCTTATCGATCCCCGCCGCCTTCAGGATGTCCTTGTTGTAGGCCATCACGAACGGCCGGCTGACGAACGGAATCCCCGCTTGGTGCTGGGCGTCCGGGCCGGAGATGCCCAGGGCTGCCTGGTTGAACCGGTCCTTACCGCCCACCTTCTTCCAGTCGTCATCGGACAAGGTCACAAAGGCCTTGGTTGCATAGGCCGTGGGGGTGAAGGTGGTACCGAGGCTATAGACGTCCGGGCCTTGACCCGACACCACGGAGGTCTGGATCCGTGTGAGTTCGTCATTTCCCGACGCGAACGTTTCGAATTCGACGTCGGCACCGGTCTGTGCCTTGAACTTGGCGGCAATATCCGTGAACCACTGCTTCTGCTGTGCCGGATAGTTTGCGTTGGAGTTGACCAGGACGCTCAGCTTCTTGCCCTTCCCGTCGACGGGCCCGACGCTCCCCCCGGAGCTGGTGCTTCCGCCTCCACAGGCGGTCAGAGCTAGGGCGGCTGTTACGACAACAGCGGCAAATTTGGCGGACGATGCAAACTTCATTGTTTTCCTCCCTGGAGACCCGATGGCCTCATTGGCGTGGTGCGCGTCACATCGGGTGATTTCTCCGAGTCTAGGGAAGCGCAACAGCGATGACAAGCGATTGCCAAAAATTGTCATCGGTGCTGCAATTGTGGGACAAGTCACTCGTTGAAGAGCGGCTGCGGCAGATGAGGAACACCTAGGCGATGGCAGAACTCCAGCTCCAGTCACCAGGCAGGCAGCCCACTATCCGCGATGTGGCGGAGCTTGCGGGAGTGGCAACATCAACAGTCTCGAGGGCCCTGAGCAATCCCGGCCGAGTGAACCGGGTAACGCGCGAGCGGATCGAAGAAGCGGCCGCGCAACTGAATTACATTCCAAGCTCCCAGGCCCGCGGGCTCAGCTCCGGACGCACCCAGACAGTTGCCGTCCTGGTTCCGGACATCACCAATCCGTTCTACTTCGACATCATCCGTGGGACGCAGCACCAGTTGAAGGCCGCCGGCTACACGCAATTGCTCGTAGACACCGAGGAATCAGCGGAGATGGAAGCAGATGCCCTGCAGAAAATGCGCCGCTCGGCAGACGGATTCATTCTTGCCGCGTCCCGCCTGACGGATGCGCAGCTGGCCGAGGCGGCGGCACAGCAGCCTTTGGTCACCATCAACCGGGCTCCGGCTATAGCACCCACCGTGGTGATCGATACGCCGTCGGCCATCATCCAGGCGCTGGAACATCTGGTCTCGCTGGGGCACACACGTATTTGCTTCGTTGGAGGCCCGGCCACGTCCTGGTCCAATGCCAAGCGGTGGCAGGCATTCCAGGACGAAACCACCGAGCGGAAGCTGACCACGTTCAGCGTGGGGCCGTTCGCGCCCAAGACCACCTCCGGAGCGGCCGCAGCGGACGCCGCAGTGCACACTGGGGCCACTGCGTGCATCGTCTTCAACGACCTGCTGGCCATCGGAATGCTGCAGCGCCTGCGCGAACGCGGTATTCGGGTGCCCGATGACATGAGCATTGTGGGCTGCGACGACATCTTCGGAGCCGATTTCTGCAACCCTCCCCTGACCACCATGGCGTCGCCCATTGAACAGGCGGGGCGAGTGGCCGTCTCCATGCTGTTGTCCAGGCTCAATCCCCAATATGGCGGCACCAGCCGTCGCCTGGCGGTCATGCCCACGCACCTCACGGTCCGGGCATCGACGGGCACCGCGCCGTCGTAATCCCCACCGACGCTCGCTCACTTATAGTGCGTTTTGGCGCGACCCTCGCTCACATCATCTGAGCGAGCGTTCCTCGATTAGCGCCCATATCTGAGCGAGCGATCGTCGAAGTAGCTCAGGGGGTGGTGACAAACAGCCCGGACACACGACGGCGGAGCCCCTCCCAGGACGCTCGCTCACTTATAGTGCGTTTTGGCGCGACCCTCGCTCACATCATGAGCGAGCGTTCCTCGATTAGCGCCCATATCTGAGCGAGCGTTCCTCGATTGGCGTGACACTTGAGGTGACACAGTTGAGTGTTTCAAGTACTGGTTACTAGTGTTGGGGACATGCGCACACTCCAGGCCACGATCATTGCGGAAATGGGCGTCCAGCCCCGGATCGACCCTGCCGAGGAGGTCCGCAAACGCGTCACGTTCCTGAAGGAATACCTCAAGGCCACACACACCAAGGGCTTTGTCCTGGGCATTTCCGGCGGACTCGACTCTTCCCTTGCCGGCCGGCTTGCCCAGCTGGCCGTCCAAGAGCTTGAGGCCGAGGGCGTCGAGGCGAACTTCGTGGCCGTCCGACTCCCTTACGGCACCCAGCACGATGAGGACGACGCCCAGGCCGCGCTCGACTTCATCCAGGCCAAGACCGAATGGACATTCAACATCTCGCGCGCAGTGGACGGTTTCGAGGATGAGTTCGAAAAGACCACGGGCGCGCGCATCTCGGATTTCCACAAGGGAAACACGAAGGCCCGGGCCCGCATGACCGCCCAGTACGCCCTCGCCGGCGAGCACAACTACCTGGTGATCGGCACGGACCATGGAGCCGAATCCGTCACCGGGTTCTTCACCAAGTTCGGCGACGGCGGCGCGGACATCCTGCCGCTCTTCGGCCTCAACAAACGGCAGAACCGTGCACTCCTCGCCGAGCTGGGCGCCCCGTCCCGCATTTGGGACAAGGTCCCCACGGCCGACCTCCTGGACGGCACGCCCGGCCGCACCGACGAGGACGAGCTCGGCATCAAGTACGACCAGATCGACGACTACCTCGAAGGCCGCGACGTCTCCGACGAGGTCGCGGAGACCATCGAACAGAAGTACCTGCGCACGCGGCACAAGCGCACCGTTCCGGTCACGATTTTCGACACGTGGTGGAAATAGCAATCGCCTGAACCGGCCCGCCGCCGTCACGCCGAGCGACTTTTTGCAGCGCACGACGGCGGTCTGCCGCGCCGTAGCGGGGGGCGCCGCCGTCGTCATTCCACAAAAGCCTGCCCAGCGTGACGGGACGCAGCACCGCACGGCTGCCTCTTCCAAACCCTTGGATGTCCTAGTATATTGCAGGTGAGGCGGATCACACGGGCAGCCCCTTCCCGGTCCGCGTTTACCCATTCCACGCAGGGCGAAAGGCAGACAATGACAGTCACCGACGACTTCCGTGCAGCCCGCGACCGGCTCCTTGAGCTGCGCACCGACTACTCCCGCGCACACAGCGAATTCCAGTGGCCCCGCTTCAGCGAGTTCAACTTCGCGCTCGACTGGTTCGACCAGATCGCAGCCAATCCAGCCACGGCCAACAACCCTGCGCTCGTCATCGTCGAGCAGGACGGTAGCTCCACCCGCCGCAGCTTCGCCGAGCTCTCCGCACGGTCCTCGCAGCTCGCCAACTGGCTCCGAGCCAAGGGCGTCCGTCGGGGAGACCGCATGATCATCATGCTCGGCAACCAGGTGGAACTGTGGGAACTCATGCTCGCCGGGATCAAACTCGGTGTGGTCCTGATCCCCACCACCACGCTCATGGGCCCACGCGACATCGCGGATCGCGTGGAACGCGGCGGCGCCCGCTGGGCCGCCGTCGGAAGCGCCAATATCGCCAAGTTCGCCGAGGTCCCGGGCGATTACACCCTCATTGAAGTGGGCGACGGCCAGACCCCCGGTGCCCTTCAGTATGTCGAATCGGGTTCCGCAGAGACGACGTTCGTCCCGGACGCCCCCACCGTCGCCGACGAAACCATGCTCCTCTACTTCACCTCGGGCACTACGTCGCGGGCGAAGCTGGTGGAGCACACCCACACCTCGTATCCGGTCGGGCACCTCTCGACGATGTATTGGATCGGCCTGGAGCCTGGAGACGTCCACCTCAACGTGGCGTCCCCCGGTTGGGCCAAGCACGCGTGGTCCAACGTTTTCACGCCCTGGATCGCCGAGGCCTGCGTCTTCGTCTACAACTACGACCGCTTCGATGCCAAGGCCCTCATGGAACAGATGGGCCGCGAAGGAGTCACGAGTTTCTGCGCCCCGCCCACAGTATGGCGCATGCTCATCCAGGCCGACCTGACCCTGCTCAAAACCCCGCCCACCAAGGTGGTTTCAGCGGGCGAACCGCTCAACGCCGAGGTGATCGGGCAGGTGGAGAGGGCCTGGGGCCAAACCATCCGCGACGGCTTCGGCCAGACAGAGTCAACAGTCCAGGTCGCGAACACTCCGGGGCAGCCGGTCAAGACAGGCTCGATGGGACGGCCGCTGCCGGGCTACGACGTGGTGCTCGTTGACCCTACCACTGGCGAAGAGGCCGACGACGGCGAGCTGTGCTTGCGCCTGGACCCCCGCCCCGTGGGGCTCATGAAGTCCTACTTCGGCGACCCGGAAAAGACGGCCGAGGCCTTCCGCGACGGTTATTACCACACGGGCGACATGGCCAGCCGGGACGGGAACGGCGTCATTACCTACGTGGGCCGCGGGGACGATGTCTTCAAGTCATCGGACTACCGCTTGTCCCCTTTCGAACTCGAAAGCGTCCTGATCGAACACCCCGCGGTGGCGGAGGCCGCCGTCGTGCCCTCTCCGGATCCGGTGAAGCTTTCGGTGCCCAAAGCGTTCGTGGTGCTCGCCGCCGGCTACGAGCCCGGCCCGGCTGTGGCGGAGGACATCCTCAGATACTGCCGGCAGCATTTGGCGCCATTCAAGCGCATCCGGCGGCTCGAATTCGGCGAACTGCCCAAGACGATTTCCGGCAAGATCAGGCGCGTCGAACTTCGGGGCACGGAGGTGGCCCGCCATGGCGATGGTCCGCTGCCGGCCGGCCTGGGTGTGGAGTACACCGAGGACGAGTTCCCGAGTCTGAAAGAATAGGCAGCCAAGCAATGTCAGGAGGTACCGTGGGCAGCCCACTCCCCCGCGACCCCATCGCCGACGCCCAGCGAAACTGGGAACGCCACGGCTGGGGCGACGTCGCCGCGCCCATGGCGGCCATCACCGCGATCATGCGTACGCAGCAGATCCTTTTGGCGCGGATCGAGGGCGTCTTGAAACCATTCGGCCTGACCTTCGCGCGCTACGAGCTCCTGGCGCTACTGAGTTTCGCCCGCAGCGGCGCGTTGCCCATGAACAAGGCCAGCGCGCTGCTCCAGGTGCATCCGACGTCGGTGACCAACGCCGTCGACCGTCTGGAAAAGGCAGCCCTCGTGGTCCGCTCCCCGCACCCCACTGACGGGCGCACCACGCTGATCGAACTCACCGCGGAGGGCCGCACCCTCGCGAAGCGCGCGACGACGGCACTCAACAACGAGGTGTTCGGCCAGTCCGGTTTCGGGGACGAAGACGTCGAGCACCTGATCCGCGTGCTGGGAGACTTCCGCAAGGCGGCGGGCGACTTCACGGACTGACCCCCTGACCACATTGCGAGATACGCATATCAAATAATGAGACTGATGCATAGCATTGAGCCATGAAGAGTGCAGCGATAGAACCCTTTGTCGACATCGAATGGTTATCTCAAAACCGTCGCCGCGTGGTGCTGGCCGATGTGCGCTGGTACCTCGACGGGCGCTCGGGCCGGGCGGCGTACGACGGCGGGCACATCCCCGGTGCCGTTTTTGTCGACCTGGATCGATGGCTCTCGGCTGAGGGATCGCCTCTCAAGGGAAGAAACCCGCTCCCCCCGCCGGAAGATTTTGCCCTTGGGATGCGGGAAGTGGGAATCAGCGACGACGACATCGTGGTGGCATACGACGACGCCGGCGGAGTCATCGCCGCACGCTTGGTTTGGATGCTGCGCGCCACAGGCCACAGCTCCGCTCTGCTGGATGGCGGGTTGGCGAACTATGAAGGGCCCTTGGAAACCGAACATCCTTCGAGGCCCGCAGGTGATTTCACCGCACAACCGTGGCCCAGGAACCGCCTGGCGGAGATCCACGAGCTCTCGATCGAATCAAACCTCGCCGTGGACGCACGCAACCGCGACCGATTCGAGGGCAGGCAGGACCCCATCGATCCAAGGCCCGGGCATGTGCCCGGCGCGCGGAACGTCCCGTGCAGGGAGAACCTGGGCCCCGCCGGGAAATTGCGCAGCAAGGCCGAGTTGCTGGGCATCTTCGCCACGGCGGGCATCACATCGGCCGAGAACGTGATCAGCTATTGCGGGTCCGGGGTGACGGCCTGCCACAATCTTTTGGCCCTGGAGCACACCGGCCTCGGACACGGGCGGCTCTTCACTGGCGGATGGTCCCAATACGGCCACGCGCTCGAATACCCGGTCGAGCTCGGGACTAGCGGTGCTTGAACTCCGGCTGGCGCTTCTCGGTGAACGCGGCCATGCCTTCCTTTTGGTCCTCGGTGGCAAACAATGAGTGGAAGATCCGACGCTCGAACAGGACACCCTGGGAGAGGCCGGTTTCGAAGGCTGCGTTGACGGCTTCCTTGGCCACCATGGCAACCGGTCTGGACTTGGACGCGATCACTTTGGCGGCCTCCAGGGCCTCCTCCACCACGGATGCGGCCGGCACGACGCGGGAAACGAGTCCCGCCCGCTCGGCTTCATTGGCGTCCATGAACCGCCCGGTGAGGATCATGTCCATCGCTTTGGCCTTGCCCACGGCATGGGTCAGCCGCTGCGAACCGCCCATGCCCGGAATGACGCCGAGGTTGATTTCCGGCTGGCCGAACTTGGCGTTGTCGCCGGCAATGATGAAATCGCACATCATGGCAAGTTCGCAGCCCCCGCCGAGGGCGAAACCGGACACCGCGGCAATCACGGGAATGCGCAGGCGCGTGAGGTTTTCCCAGGCGCGGAACCAGTCGGCGGCGTACATTTCCATGTACCCCTTGGTTGCCATCTCCTTGATGTCGGCGCCGGCCGCGAAGGCCTTCTCCGAGCCGGTGATCACCACGGCGCCCACCCCGGGATCCGCATCCATGTCCGACACGGCGGCCACGATCTCATTCATGGTGGCCTGGTTCAACGCGTTGAGCGCCTTCGGCCGGTTCAGGGTCACCAGGCCTACCCGTCCACGGAGTTCCACCAGGATGTTTTCGTACTGCTGCGCCAAGCCGTGCCCCTTTTGTCGGTTGCTCAGTTGTGTCGGTTGCCCACGTTGTGGGCCCCCGGAAATGACCTACCCGCCAAGGCTACTTGGCGGACTTGTCCCGGATGTCCGTGATGATGCCGGAGAAGTCGCGCCCGGCTCCGCCTTCGGCGGCGAAAGCGTCGTAAATCCTCGAGGCGAGGTGTCCCATTTGCCCGTCCACTCCGGTGCTCTCAAGCGCGTTGACCGCGAGCCGCAGGTCCTTGGCCATGAGCGCTCCGGCGAATCCGGGCTGGTAGTCGCGGTTGGCCGGGCTCGTGGGAACCGGTCCGGGAACCGGGCAGTTAGTGGTCAGCGCCCAGCACTGCCCCGAGGCGTTGGAGGCGACGTCGAACAACGCCTGGTGAGTGAGGCCCAGCTTCTCGCCCAGCACGAACGCCTCGCTGACGGCAATCATGGAAACGCCCAGGATCATGTTGTTGCAGACTTTGGCGGCCTGCCCGGCTCCGTGGTCGCCGCAGTGCACGATCCTCCGGCCCATGAGCTCCAGGATCGGCTTCACCGTTTCGAAGTCCTCGGGCAGTGCCCCCACCATGAAGGTCAGGGTCCCGGCTTCGGCACCCACCACGCCTCCGGAAACCGGCGCGTCCACGGAGCGGTGGCCAGCCTCCAGCGCAATGGCTGCTGCCTCGCGTGCCTCGTCTACGTTGATCGTGGAGCAGTCGAGGAACAGCGTGTCCGGGGCCGCTACCGAGAGCAGGCCCGGCGCTCCGTCCACTCCCCGGTAGGCGTCCAGGACGTGCTTGCCGCTGGGCAACATGGTCAGGACAACGGAGGCCCCCGCGACCGCTTCCGGAGCGGAATCCACCGTGGCAATACCGTGTTCACGCGCCGCCTCGAGTGCTGCCGGCACGGGATCGTACGCGACGACGTGATGCCCTGCTTTGACAAGGTTCACGGCCATCGGGCCGCCCATGTGGCCAAGGCCGAGGAAAGCGATGGTGCCGGAAACTGCGTCAGACATGGTCGGACTCCTTTGAATGAAGTTTGAGTTCACGATCGCCGAGCGGCGCGAAGAAACCCTCGACGGCGGCCGGCGACACCTCCGCCAGGGAAGCCGGCTTCCATTGCGGGTTGCGGTCCTTGTCCACCACCTGGGCACGGATCCCCTCGCGAAAATCAGGCCCGGCCAGGCACCGCACGCCAACGCGGTATTCCTGCTCCAAGGCCTCGTCGAGGGAGAGCCCCTTGACCCGCCGCAGCGATTCCAGGGTGACTTTCACGGCTGTAGGCGACTTTGCCCCGATCGTCTCGGCGGCTGAAGCGGCTTCCCCGCCGGCGTTGCGCAGCCTCGCGACGATTTCCTCGGCGTCATCCGAAGCGTAGGCGTCGTCGATCCACTTCCGCTGGCCGGACAGCGCCGAGGCCGGCGGGTCCTGCACGAAGCGCCCGACGGCGGCCTCCGCCGTCGAGCTTTCCAGCGCTTCCGCGAGCGCGGGCAGGCTTTCGGACGGGACGAAGTGGTCCGCGAGCCCCAGGAACAAGGCGTCAACTCCGCTTAAATGGGCACCCGTGAGGGCGGCGTGGGTACCGGACTCCCCCGGCGAGCGGGAGAGCAGAAGGGTCCCGCCGACGTCGGGCACAAAACCAATGGTGGTTTCCGGCATGCCCGTGCGGGTCCTCTCTGTGACCACACGGACTGAGCCATGGGCCGATATCCCGACCCCGCCGCCGAGGACCAGTCCATCCATGAAGGCCACGTAGGGCTTCGGGTACCGGGCAATGAGTGAGTTCAAGCGGTATTCCGCAGCCCAGAAATCCGCGGTCCGGTCTCCGCGGCGCAGGATGTCGTCGTAGATCGCCACGATGTCCCCACCCGCGCATAGTCCGCGGTCCCCGGCGCCGTGCACCAGAACGGTCTTGACGGCGTCGTCCTCCGCCCACGCGGTGAGCTGCTCCAGCATGGCGTGCACCATGCCGGCGTTGAGGGCGTTGACGGCCTGTGGCCGGTTCAGGGTGATGACGCCGAGGTGGCCGCGCTTCTCGAACAGGACCTCGGCCATCAGCTGCCGGCCGGCATCACGAAGCTGGCGCCCTGGCGGATGCCGGAGGGCCAACGGGTGGTGACCGTCTTGGTCTTGGTGTAGAAGCGGAACGCGTCCGCGCCGTGCTGGTTGAGGTCGCCGAAGCCCGAGGCCTTCCATCCGCCGAAGGTGTAGTAGGCAATCGGGACGGGAATGGGAACGTTGATGCCCACCATGCCCACTTCGACGCGGCTCGCGAAGTCGCGGGCAGCGTCGCCGTCGCGGGTGAAGATCGCGACGCCGTTGCCGAACTCGTGCTCGGAGCAGAGCCGCAGCGCTTCTTCGTAGTCGGCTGCGCGGAGGACGCTCAGGACCGGGCCGAAGATCTCCTCCTTGTAGATGGACATGTCCTTCGTGACGTTGTCGAAGAGGGTGGGGCCCACCCAGAAACCTCCGGCGTAGCCGTCCACCTTCAGGTCGCGCCCATCGGTGACGAGCGTGGCACCCTGGTCGACGCCGGCCTGGATGTACCCCTCGATACGGTGTTTCGCCGAGGCGGCCACGACAGGTCCGAAGTCCGAATCCGCAGCCAGGCTGGGGCCCACCTTCAGGCCCTTGATGCGGTCCTGCAGCTTCGAGACGAGCTGGTCCGCCGTCTCCTGGCCAACCGGCACGGCCACCGAAATCGCCATACAACGCTCGCCGGCGGAACCGAAGCCGGCACCGATGAGGGCATCCGCTGCCATGTCGAGATCGGCGTCGGGCATGATCACCATGTGGTTCTTGGCGCCGCCGAAACACTGGGCGCGCTTCCCGTGGGCCGCCGCGGTGGCGTAAATGTACTGGGCAATCGGCGTGGAACCGACGAATCCGATAGCCTTCACCCGCGGATCCTCGAGGAGGGTATCCACGGCTTCCTTGTCACCGTTGATGACGTTGAAGACGCCGTCCGGCAACCCCGCCTCGGTAAAGAGCTCGGCCAGGCGCAGCGGCACCGAAGGGTCGCGCTCCGAAGGCTTGAGGATGAAGGCGTTGCCGGCCGCCAGCGCCGGGCCGGACTTCCAGAGCGGAATCATGGCCGGGAAGTTGAAAGGCGTGATGCCCGCGACGACGCCGAGCGGCTGGCGCAGCGAGTGGACGTCGATGCCGGTGCCGGCGTTGTCCGAGAATTCGCCCTTGAGCAGGTGCGGTGCCCCGGCGGCGAACTCCACCACCTCGATGCCGCGCTGGATATCACCCTTGGCGTCGGGGAAGGTCTTGCCGTGCTCGGACGAAAGGAGCGTGGCGAGTTCGTCCATGTGCTCGTTGACCAAGTCCACGAACTTCAGCAGGATCCGGCCGCGGCGCTGCGGGTTCATGGCGCCCCATTCGAGCTGGCCTTTCTCCGCGCTCGCAATGGCGTTCCTGACCTCATCAGCACTTGCCAGGGGAAGCCGAGCCTGGACCTCGCCGGTACAAGGATTGTAGACATCGCCAAAGCGCGTGGAGGTGCCATCGACCCTCTGGCCGTCAATGTAGTGGGAAAGTTCGCGCACCATGGAATGCTCCTTTGCATAGGGGGAATGCCCGCCATCGGCCTCGAAAGCGCATGTCCAACTGCGCTCCCGGACGTCTTTGATCCCGAATATACTCGGACTTCCTACTAATTTCTAGAGGACGTCAGCTCGTGCCCAGGTGGCCTGGCTCAACGAGGAAGCGAGCCGTAGGCATCCAGGGCCTCCCGCCGCGAGGCCTTAAGGTCCACCACCGGCTCCGGATAGTCCGCCGTGGACAGCTCAGGGATCCACTGGCCAACGTATCTGCCATCGGGATCGAATTTCGCTGCCTGGGTCTCCGGATTGAAGATCCTGAAGAAAGGCGAGGCGTCCGCGCCGGAACCGGCTACCCACTGCCAGTTCGCAGGATTGGACGCAGGATCGGCATCCACCAAGGTGTCCCAGAACCATTGCTCGCCCACTTGCCAATGGATGCCCAGGTTCTTCACCAGGAGGCTGGCGGAAACCATGCGGACCCGGTTGTGCATCCATCCCGTGTGCCACAATTGCCGCTGGCCGGCGTCCACCATGGGGAACCCGGTGCGGCCCTCCTGCCATGCGCGAAGGAGGTCGGCGGCCTCCGTGACTTCCCCAAGCGGGCCTGCACCCTGACCAACCGGCCAAGCCCACGGGTAGTGGTCGAAACCGGGCCGCAAATTGGCCGTTGCCAGGTCCGGATGATGGAAGTATTGGTGCCAGCAGAATTCACGCCAACCGAGTTCCGAGGCGAAAACGGCCGCACCGTCGCCCGGTTCCCGGCGCCGGCCCTGCTGGGCATGCCACACCTCGAACGGGCTGAGCTGTCCCCACCGCAAGAAGGGCGACAACCGGCTGCTGCCCGGCAGGTCCGGCCGATCCCGGTTCACCGAATAGTCCGCCAGCCCGTGCTCCAGGAAGTCATCAAGTAGCTCATGCGCCTGGGCCGAACCCGGCTGCCAGCTTTCGGCCAGTCCGGCAGACCAGTCGGGGTTCCGCGGCAACAATCCCCAAGAGTCCAATTCCTCGGATTCGGGGAGCTGGCCGGAGAATCCGCGGCCGGGTTCCGGAGCCTCCAGCGGTTCACGGAAATCCAAGCCGGACACAGCCCGCCAAAAGGGCGTGAAGACCTTGAACGGCCCCCCTTGCTTCGTGGTGACGGCCCACGGTTCATGCAGCAACGATGCCTGGAAACTCTCCGAGTGCATTCCGGACTCGCGCGCCCAGGCCTTGATGCCGGCGTCGAGCGTTCGCTCTGCCTCGCCGTAACGGCGGTTCCAGTACAGCGATCCGGAACCCATCGCCGTCGCGGTCTGCCGGACGATCTCCGCCGCCCGTCCGCGGCGCAGCAAGAGCGGCACGCCCAGGGCGGCGAGGTCTTCGCGAAGGGCAAGCAGGGAATGATGCAGCCACCATCGGGAGGCTCCGCCAAGCGGCCTGATGCCCGGCGATTCCTCGTCGAGTACATAGAGCGCGACGGCGGCGCCGTCCTCGGCTGCCGCCCGCAGCGCCGGGTTGTCCGTGGCCCGGAGGTCGTCCCGGAACCACACGATCGACGGCTTCACTATTTCCCCTCGGATTTCGCGCAAAGGCCATGCCCCCTAGGACGAATCCTAAGGGGCATGATCTGTGTTGAGATTTACTTAGGCATCAGGACGGAGTCAACCAGGTACACCGTGGCGTTGGCAGTGTGGACGCCGCCGCAGATCACGGCGGAACCTCCGTCAACCTTGAGTGCGTCCTTGGTTCCCGTAACGGTCACGGAGTCGCCCTCAACCGTCTTGTGGGTTCCCACGATCTGGTCCGGGGTCAGCTGGCCGGGGATGACGTGGTAGGTGAGGATCTTGCTCAATGTAGCGTCGTCGGTCTTGAGGCCGTCGATGGTGGCGGCGGGGATCTTGGCGAAAGCGCTGTCCACGGGAGCGAAGACAGTGAACTGGCTGCCATTAAGCGTGTCCACCAGGTTGACCTTGGGGTTCAGCTTGCCGGACACAGCGGCCGTGAGGGTCTTGAGCAACGGGTTGTTGGAAGCGGCCACGGCTACGGGGTCGAGCGCCATGCCGGCAACGGAACCTGCACCGCTGGGAACCTGGGAGGCGTAAGCTGCACAGCCCGGGCCAACCAGGTCTTTGCTCGGGTCCATCGCGGCACTTGCCGACGCTGAGGGGGTCGCTGCCATGGTGGACGACGGGCTCGGAGCCGCCGATGAGGGTGAAGCCGTGGTAGCGGAGCCGCCACATGCAGTGAGGCCCAGCAGGGCGGAAGCGGCGAGGCCGGCGATCGCAAAAGACGTGCGCTTTGTAGCAAGCATGACATTTCTCCTTCAAACGGACTGACATTCGGTGCCGGTTGATTCCGGCGTGAAAGCACTTCACCCTTGCGGGCTAAGTCCTTATGCCAGCTATTCGGAGGTGCGGGCCACAGGGATGGGTGAGTTTCAAAACTTAATTTGAAAGGGGTTAAGCGGAGCTCATGCGGTGGGCTTCTTCCATGAGCAACTTGCCGAGGAATTCCTGGCGTTCAGGACGGAACCGCGGTTCGATCCCTGTGAGGGACAGAGCGCCGATGGGCCGGCCCAGCTGGTCGAAGACGGCGGCGGCCATCCCCCAACTGCCCTCCAGCACCAAACCGGGATTCACCGAGTACCCGGCCATCCGGGTCTGCTCAAGGTTCCGGCGCACCACGCTCTCAGTGTGGCCAGCGGCGAAGTCCCCGGCGTGCCGTTCCCAGCCGGACAAGATCGTTTCCTGCTCCTCGTCCGCCAGGAAGGCCATGATCGCTGTGCCCGCCGACGCGACGCCGAGCGGGAACCTGACGCCCTCGTGCAAGACGAATGACCGCACCGGGAAGCTGCCTTCCTCGCGAAGCACGCACACGGTTTCGTGGCCACGACGGATCGAATAGAAGGCGCTTTCGCCGCTCTCCTCGGCGAGGCGGCGGAGGCTGGGCCGCGCCAGGTCCTCAACCGGGAACCGGGCCGCCGCCACCGAGCCCAGGAGGAAGATCTCCGGCCCCAAGATCCAGTTACCGGTCCGCTGATCGTGGTCCAGCAGGCCTTCAGCGGCGAGGGACGCGAGCAAGCGGTGCACCGTGGGGCGGGTCAAGCCCGACTCGCGGACCAGGCCAGCGATGGACATGCCCTCCGGCTTGCGTCCCACGAGCCGGAGGAGCGCAGCGACCCGGCCTACCACTTGGGCGCCCTGGACCGGCTTGGTTTGCGGATGCTGAGTTGGCAACGCTACCCCTCTCCAAAGATTTCCTCCACAATGTGGACACTTCAAAGAGTAGCGTCCACACTGTGCAAGTTCAGCCTTGCTGGCCAAGGAACGCCGTTGACCCTCCGCGCAGAACCGCCATATGCTCCTTTTCAGACCGCCAACTCAGCCCAGTGTCCACAAAGTGGATAGCCGCTGGGCGACCCAACTCAAAGACGAGGACAACGCCATGGCCAAAATCCACCCCAGCGCCGCCGTTGCACTACAGGACGTCCTCCGCGACGGCCAGACGATCGCCGTCGGCGGCTTCGGCCTCAGCGGCATCCCCGCCGACCTGATCGACGCCGTCCGCGACTCGGGCGTCAAGGAGCTGACGGTGGTTTCCAACAACATGGGCATCGACGGCAAGGGGCTCGGCGTCCTCATCGAAGCCGGCCAGGTCCGCAAGGTCATCGCCTCGTACGTGGGCGAGAACAAGCTCTTCGCCGAGCAGTACCTCTCCGGCCAGCTTGAGGTCGAGTTCGCTCCGCAGGGCACGCTCGCCGAACGCCTCCGCGCCGGCGGGGCAGGCATCCCGGCTTTCTACACGCGGACCGGCGTCGGAACCCTGGTTGCCGAGGGCAAACCGCTCGAAGAGTTCGACGGCGTCACGTACGTCCGCGAGCGCGGGATCGTCGCCGACGTCGCGCTGGTCCACGCCCATACCGCGGACACGGACGGCAACCTGATCTACCGCTACACGGCCCGGAACTTCAACCCCGTGGTGGCGACGGCGGGAATCGTGACCATCGCCGAGGCCGAAGTGATCGTGGAGCCCGGCGAATTGGATCCGAACCACGTCGTGACACCCGGCGTCTACGTCCAACGGCTGGTCCAGGCGAGCGGCCGGCCCAAGGACATTGAGCAGCGTACCGTCCGGCCCCGCACTGATGCCCTGGCCGTCTGAACACCACCAAGCGAAGGAGTACCACCATGGCATGGACCCGCGACGAGATGGCCGCCATTGCGGCCCAGGAACTCAACGACGGCGATTACGTCAACCTCGGCATCGGCATTCCCACCCTCGTTGCCAACAACCTGCCCGACGGCGTACGGGTCGTGCTGCAGAGCGAGAACGGCCTCCTCGGGATGGGGCCTTTCCCCTACGAAGGCGAGGAAGACGCTGACCTCATCAACGCCGGTAAGCAGACCGTCACAGTCCTGCCCGGCGGCAGCATCTTCGACTCCGCGACGTCGTTCGGCATGATCCGCGGCGGACACGTCAAGGTTGCCATCCTCGGCGCCATGCAGGTTTCGGGCAACGGCGACCTCGCCAACTGGACCATTCCGGGAAAGATGGTCAAGGGCATGGGCGGCGCCATGGACCTGGTGGCCGGGACACCGCGCGTCGTGGTCCTCACCGAGCACAACGCCAAGGACGGGAGCGCCAAGATCGTCCGGGAATGCACCCTGCCGTTGACCGGCCTCCGGGTAGTGGACCGCATTGTCAGTGACCTCGCAGTGTTCGATTTGTTCAAGAACGACAACGACCATGGGCGGCAGCTGACGCTGACCCGCCTCGCGCCCGGGGTCACCGTCGAAGAGATCCAAAGCAAGACGGGGGCCGCGTTCACGGTCTCCTTGGAAGAAGCCGCCCTCGAAGGAGCCACAGCATGAGCCTGCAAAACCAGTTCGGCAAAGACGTCCTCCTCACCGGTTGGGGACACAGCAAGTTCGGCAAACTCACGGACGAGACGCTCGAGTCCCTGATCGTTCAGGTGTCCGCGGAGGCCATCCGGAACTCGGGCCTTGAGCCGCGGGACATCGATGAGATCTACCTCGGCCAGTTCAACTCGGGCATGCAGCCCCTGGGCTTCACGTCTTCCTTGGCCCTGCAGCTGTCCGAGGACCTCGCCAACGTGCCGGCTACCCGGACGGAGAACGCCTGCGCCTCCGGTTCCGCCGCATTCCAACAGGGCGTGAAATCCGTGCTTGCCGGGACGGCCCGCAACGTCCTGGTGATCGGTGCCGAAAAGATGACGGACGCCGGGGCCGACGTGGTGGGAGCCGCACTCCTTGGCGCGTCCTACGAGATGGCAGGCAAGGCCTCCACCACCGGCTTCACGGGGCTCTTCGCCGAGGTGGCCAAGCACTACGAGAAGCGCTACGGAGCGGGCCTGGGCGGAGCGGATCTCGGCGATATCCTTGGTTCCATCGCCGCCAAGAACCACCACAACGGCATGGACAACCCCTACGCGCAGATGCACCGGGACTTCGGCGAGGAGTTCTGCCGGACGGTTTCCGAGAAGAATCCCATGGTGGCCGAACCGCTCCGCCGCACCGACTGCTCCCCCGTGTCCGACGGCGCCGCAGCCGTCGTGCTCTCCCTCGGCCCGGCGTCGGGCGCTGCTACTGAACCGGTGCGGCTGGCGGGCTTCGGGCACGCAAACGGCTTCTTCCCGGCAGAACGCCGCGACCCTACGGAGTTCGCGGCCACGCGGGTGTCCTGGGCGCGCGCGCTGGGGATGGCCGGCGTCGGGATCGACGGGCTGGACTTCGCCGAAGTGCACGATTGCTTCACGATCGCCGAACTGATCATGTACGAGGCCATGGGACTGACGCCGAGGGGCGAAGGTTCCCGCGCGGTGCAGGAAGGCTGGGTCTACAAGGACGGCAAGCTGCCCATCAATGTGTCCGGCGGGCTCAAGGCCAAGGGCCACCCCGTGGGCGCTACCGGCGTGTCGCAGCACGTCATCGCGGCCATGCAGCTCACGGGAACCGCGGGCGCGATGCAACTGCCCAACGCCCGCCGCGGAGCCGTACAAAACATGGGCGGCGTAGGCATCGCGAACTACGTGAGCGTCCTAGAAGCAGTCTAGCCTCGGTATTTCACGGGGCGGCCACCCCAACTGACTCGCAGTTGTTGTCGTTTTCAGCCCGCATAACGACAACAACTGCGAGTCAGTTGGGCACCCGGAGGTGCAGGCGCGGCCCTACTTCGCCGCTAGCACCGCCGCACCAGCTGCCGCGCAGGCTTCGTCCAGGGCGCCGTCCGGCGCACCGCCGACGCCGATCCCCGCCACGGACACGCCGTTCACCTTGAGCGGCACTCCGCCGGGCAGGAAGAGGGTGCCCGGGAGGTCGGCGATCGACGGTCCGTTGCCGTTGATTCGCTTGGCGAGTTCGCTGGTGGGCGCACCGAAGGCGGCTGCGGTGTAGGCCTTCTGCTTGGCGGCCTCGATGGTGTGTTCGGCCGCATTGTCGCCGCGGAGCAAGGCTTGGACTGTCCCGAAGCGGTCCACGAGCGCAACCGTGACGAAAGGAAGCTTGTCGGCCTGGCACTTCGCCAAAGCGGCGTTGACTGCCTGGCTGGATGCACCGACGGTGATGCGGTTCTGGGGGACCACGTTTTCCGCGGAGGGACTGACGTCGACGGCGGCCGTCGCGGTTTTGGCCGCGGCGGGCGTCACGGCGTTCGCGACGGCGGTTGCCCCTCCGGTCAGGAGCAAGGCTCCAACGGCAGCGGCGGCAAAGATCTTGTTGGACTTCTTCATGGTGGTCCTCCGGGAGGTCGGCAACGGGTACAGTTCCATGCTTCCCGCAGGGCTCCCTCACCACATCCGGCGCTCGTCGTGCCCGGCCTCATCCCTTCCGGTCCCGGTATCAGCCAAAAGGCGGAGAGACCGGCGACCTGAACGCGCCTAGCATGGGAAGAATGCCGGAATCTCCGAACAGGACGGCCTCCCGTCCCGCTGCCTTCCGCCCCACCCGGGGCCCGATCGATGCAGTGGTCCACCTCAGCTTCGCGGTGCTCATGGTGGCATCCGGCGTGCGCTACGTCCTGCGGCACAGCCCGGCCGACAATCTCTGGACCGTGGCCCTGGCGGCCGCGGTCTGCGTTCTCTATGCAGTGGTGGCGGTGCTGGCCAAGCGGCGCCAACCGTGGCTGTTGTGGATGGTGGCGCTCGTGCTTGCCTGGGCCGCGCTGGTCATTGCCGCACCGAGTTTCGCTTGGTGCTCCTTCGCTTTGTTTTTCCTGTCCCGCGCTGCCTTCAGCGGCTGGATCGCCTATCTGGCCGCGGGTTTGACGGCAAGTGCCACGGCCATCGGGCTGTTCCGCCTCAGCGGCGACACCGACGTCGCCATGCTGCTCGGGCCCATCGCCGCAGCGGTTCTGCTCACGTTGATCTACGACCGCATTGAGGACGACGCCGCGCTGCAACGCCAACTCCACGCCGACGTGTCCCAAGCGCAGGAACGCCTGGCCGCGAGCGAACGCGCGGCCGGGATCGCCGCGGAGCGCGAACGTGTCTCGAGGGAAATCCACGACACCGTCACTCAAGGCCTTGCCAGCAGCCTGCTCCTGCTCGAAGCCGCGCAGCGCTCGTGGCCTGAAGAGGGCGCGAAAGCGGAAGTGCAGAAGGCCGGGACCCTCCTGCGGCAGAACCTGGCCGACACCCGCAGCCTGGTCCACGAACTTTCCGCCCCTGGCCTGGAGAGCGGACCGCTGCCCCAGGCCCTCGAACAGGCCGCCCGCCAATACCTCGACTCCGTGATCGTCCACGTCACCGGGGATCCCCGACCAGTACCGGCCGAAGTTCGCCACGCCCTGATGCGCGTGACGCAAAGCGCGGCGGCCAACATCAAGCTCCATGCCCAGGCTGAACAGGCCAGTTTAACCCTTGGATTCCTGCCCGGGGCGGTCACCCTGGACGTGTTCGACGACGGCCGCGGCTTTGATCCCGTTGCGGTACCTCCGCCGTCGGAAAAGGGCGGCTACGGTCTGCGTGCCATGCGCCAACGGGTGGAACAACTCGGCGGGGTATTTTCGGTGGAGAGCTCCCCCGGAGAGGGAACCGTCGTAGCCGCGCAACTGCCGCTGCCGGTTACAGAACCGGATCAAGCACACCAGTCGCCCATCAAGAAAGACGCCCCATGAACCCCATTTCGGTCCTGCTCGTCGATGACCATTTGGTGGTCCGCAGCGGACTCAAGGCGTTGCTCGGCACCCAGCCGGACATCACCGTCGTCGCCGAAGCCGCATCGGGCGAGGAAGCCCTCGTCATTGCGCAACAACACCCGGCCGACGTCGTCATGATGGACCTCGCCATGGGCCAGGGCATGGACGGAATCGAGGCGATCAAGCGATTGCTCCAAGCGAGCAAGCAGCAAGCGGTATTGGTGTTCACCACCTATGATTCCGATGCCGACATCGTGAGGGCCGTGGATGCAGGTGCCATGGGCTACGTGCTCAAGGACGCCGCGCCGGAGGAGATCTTCGCCGCGGTCCGGGGCGCGGCCCAAGGCAAGAGCGTCATGAGCGCGCCTGTGGCCAGCAAGCTGTTCCAGCAATTGCGCAACCCGGACGAGGTCCTCACCCCGCGGGAAGCCGAACTGCTCAGCCTCCTCATTCAAGGCCTCAGCAACCGCGAACTCGGCAAACGGCTATTCATCTCCGAGGCCACGGTCAAGACGCATTTGGCGCACATCTACGCCAAGCTCGGCGTCGAGACGCGGGCGGCGGCGATTGCGGTGGCCATCCGCCGCGAGGGGATGCGTTAAGAAAAAATGCGGGTGCCGGTGTCGATTTGGCCGGTCGCCATTCGTATAGGGGGTGACCGGGCCGCAGAGAGCGGTCCGCAGGAGCAAGGGAGCATGTCATGCGCCAGATAAATGCGACGTTGTCCATCACCCTCGACGGAGTCATCCAGGGCCTGGGCCGTCCGGACGAGGACACCCGCGGTGGCTTCACCCACGGTGGGTGGGGCGGCGGGTACAACGACGAGGTCATGGGCCGTGAGATGGGCAAGGGCATGGCGAAACCCGCGGACATGCTGTTCGGACACCGGACCTGGACCGATTTCATCACCGCCTGGGGCACCCGCGCCGACGACAACCCGTTCACCGTGTACATGAACGCGGCATCGAAGTACGTTGTGTCAAGGACGCTGGAGAACGCCGACGCCTGGCAGAACTCCATCCTGCTGTCCGGCGAGGCCGCAGAGACGGTGGCCAAGCTCAAGGCCGGGCCGGGCAACGATCTGACGATCATCGGCAGCGCGTCGCTGGTCCGCTCCCTGCACGCCGAAGGCCTCATCGACAACTTCACGCTGCTGATCCACCCGCTCACCCTGGGTACCGGGACGCGGCTGTTCGAAGGTCCAGCCCCGCTGACCGAGTTCGAACTCACCGGCTCCGTCACCACCACCAAGGGCGTGATCATCGCCCACTACACCCGCCGATAACGAAAGGGGTGGCCTCACGCGTGCCGGCCCATTCCCCAGCTACCGCGCCGGGTCTAAACTGACCCTATGTCCGACACCGCAGGTCGCAAGTTGTTTCAGCATTCAGGAACGGCGCTGATCTTCCGGGGAGCTTTGGCCCTTCTCTTGGCCTTCCTGGTCGCTTCCCTGCCGGTCGCCACGGTGTTTGCCCTCGTCTACGTGTTTGGCGTGTACGCCATGACCGACGGGCTCACCAACATGGCCCACTACTTCTACGATCCTGCACGGCACTCCCGCTGGAGCCTGATCGGCGGCTTCATCTCGGTCGCGACCGGCATCGTTGCCGTTTCGTGGCCGGGAATTACCGCCGCGGCACTAGGCGTCCTCATAGGAGCATGGGCCTTGGTCCTCGGGGTTTCGCAGATCATCCTTGCCATGGACACCAGGACGACGGTCAGGGCTTGGTGGATTTGGATGTTGACGGCGTTGGTCACAACTTTGTTTGGGCTCTTTGTGCTGGTCAATCCGGGCGCGGGATTCCTGGGCGTAGTGGCACTCCTCGCGACATACTCCGCGGTCAGCGGCGTTTTGTTGATCGCCTCCGGCATCAAGCTCCGCAGGCGCGCCTCCTCTTCGGTGATGCTCGCCCATTAGGCTTGCGGCAGCAATCTGCTGCGAGGGGATGCGCAAGGTCCCAAGTTCGGTAAGTTAGTGGCTGTGAAGATAGCTACCTGGAATGTAAATTCGCTCCGCGCACGTGCCGACCGCGTCGAGGCCTGGCTGCAGCGCAGTGACTGCGACGTCCTCGCCATGCAGGAAACCAAGTGCAAGGACGACAACTTCCCGTGGGAGCTCTTCGAGCGCATGGGCTACGAGGTTGCCCATTTCGGCCTGAGCCAATGGAACGGCGTCGCGATCGCCTCGCGCGTAGGGCTCGACGACGTCGAACGCACCTTTGTTGACCAGCCCGCCTTCGGAAAGACCGGCAAGGATCCTGTCCAGGAAGCCCGCGCCATTGCGGCAACGTGTGGCGGGGTACGGGTGTGGAGCCTGTACGTTCCCAACGGCCGATCCCTGGACGACGAACACATGCCGTACAAGCTCAAGTGGCTGGACACCCTGAAGGGCCACGCCGCCGGCTGGATCACGGAGAACCCCGAGACCCAGGTGGCGCTCATGGGCGACTGGAACATCGCGCCGCTTGACGAGGATGTCTGGGACATCGATTACTTCAGGGCGAACGCACTCACCCACGTCAGCGAACCCGAGCGCGAGGCCTTCCGGGCGTTCGAAACGGCCGGTTTCACCGACGTCGCCCGCGCCTACACACCAGGTCCCGGCGTCTACACCTACTGGGACTACACACAGCTGCGGTTCCCCAAGAAGGAGGGCATGCGCATCGACTTCGTCATGGCCTCCCCCGCGCTGGCCGCCCGCGTCACCGGGGCGTCGATCGACCGCGAGGAACGCAAAGGCAAGGGCGCCTCGGACCACGCTCCCGTGATCGTGGAGCTTACGGACTGAGTAGCAACAATGACGGAGGAGGCGGGCCCGCGATGAGCGGAAAGCTATACGGGAGCCAGGCAGGACTGCCCTTCTCTTCGGCGTTGCGCGTCTACGAACCGCTCGAAGCGTTCCCCGAGGACCAGCGGCAGCAGCTCGTGGCGAGCGGTACCCGCAGCGGCTCGCGGGCCGCCGTCGAAAATGCCGAGCTGCTCGCTTCCCTCGGACGGGTCACACGCAAGGGCGGGGACCCCTTCCCGACCGGGAGCACGGATCTGGTCCGCATCACACGGGTTCCTTCCGGAGACCGGAACGATCCCGACGCCGGGCGGCTGCTTTACTGCCCCAGCCAGCTGGTCATCCGGGCAGGATTGGCGGCCAATGCCCTCATGGAAGGTATCCACGGACCGCTCGCGGACCTGCTCATCCCCGTGGACCAGCGCGACCGGCACCAGGCTCGCATCGACCGCATCAACGCCAGTCATGACGCGAAGCGGGTGCACACGCGGGCCTCCACGTGGGGGATCCCCTTCAGCTGGTTCTCGCTGTTCCAGGAATCGGACCGCAAGGATGTCGTGGAATCCGGCGGCCGCATCCTGACGGTCAGGGTCTGGGCCTCGCTGACCGATGCTCTGGACCGGGCACGCTTCGCAGTAGCCAACCTCGCCCTTGCTGCCCCGGACCTGGACATGCTGGACGACCTCACCCAGCTCACCGAATGGCTCGAGTTGTTCCATGTGCAGTCAATGGTCGAGCTGGACTACGGTGCAGTGGCGGACAAGGTGTACCCGGACGAGTCGCCCATGGACGTCAGGCTCGGCATCGAATGCCTGGCCGAGGGAGACATGACGGGAGCGGCCGCGGCGTATCGCAGGCTGGCTTCCCGCTGGATCCCCATCAGGCAGTTGGCCCGGGCTTCCTAGCTTTTGGGGTTCCTAGCTTTCGGGCCGCGGCGGGGCGGTGGTTTCCCGCACGATCAGCCGGTGGGCTGCTTTCATTGACCGCACGGAACCTGTGGCCCCGGCCAATTCGTCCAACAGCATGCGCGTGCCCAATTGGCCTTGTTCCACGGGGTCCTGGGCTACGGTTGTCAGCCCCATGGCCTCGGCGAATTCATGGTTGTCGATGCCGATGATGGACAATTCTTCCGGTACGCGGACGCCACGACGGCGTGCCTGCAACATGGCCCCCATGGCCATTTCATCTGAGGCACAGAAGATCGCTGTCGGCTTGGGTCCAGGTTTGCTCCAGAGCTCGTCGAAGGCTTCCTGGCCACTGCCCACAGTGAAGTTTCCGAAGATGTCCCATTCCGGCGGCATCGAGAAGCCCGCGCTCGTCATGGCATCCGTGAAGCCGTCAACGCGCAGCCGCGGCACGGTGAAGTTCAGGTCGGAATCGTCCTGGCCGTGGAGCAGCGCGATCTCCCGATGCCCGAGGTTCAACAGATGCATGGTGGCTTCCACCGAGGCGGCGTAATCGTCGATCCCGATGCTGGGGCAATCCTCCACTGGACCGCCGACAATGACCAAGGGGATTTCGATCCTTTGGAGATCGGCAATTTCCTCAGGCGTCAGGGACATACAAAGGACCAGGAGCGCATCGATCTGCTTGTAGACCATCGTCTTGCTGAAGAGCCGTTCCCGCGCTCCGCGCTGGCCGCCCAAGTTGAACAGGGACAGGTTGTAACCACGGGCGTGGAGCTCACGGTCCACGCCCTCGATGGCCTTGAAGAAGAACCAACGGTCCACGTAGGGGGCCAGGACACCAATCGTCCTGGTACGTCCCGTGGCCAGTCCCGAAGCAGACGACGACGCCACATACCCAAGTTCTCCCGCGACCCTGAGGATCTTCTCCCGGGTAGCAGGAGATACCCGGGGAAGGCCGCGCACTGCGCGGGAAACGGTGGCGGTGGAAACGCCAGCGGCCTGTGCGACATCCTCAATGCTGGCTCCTGCGTGGCCGCCACGCTGGGACCGTTCACTCGTTTTCGCCACTCAAGCCCCCTCAAGGAATCCGTGCGGAAGCCGGGGGTTCCTTCCCAGACGGCAGATAACCAGCGTATTCCGCCTGGCTGTCCTCCGCCGATTCCGCGCTACTTATTTCGGCTCGCTGCTCACGTGATGCGCCTGGAAGTCCGTGCCGGGAGCCGCCGGCGAAGCCGAAGCATCCCCCACAAGGCCAGCAGCACTGCCAAGAGGCCCAGGGCCCAGCCCAGTGCGGGCTGGGCCGTGAGTTCGGCGGCCACAGTGATGACCAGCAGGACCAAGGCCCAGAAGCCGAGAAAACCTATCACGAGGTCGAAATCTTCCGCCGATTTCACCCGCGAGTGCTGCTCCTTGGCCGGGCCGCCGATGGACGGCCCGGCCGAATCGGGAGTTTGCGTCATTTGACGGCGCCGGCTGTCAGGCCCGCCACGATCTTGCGCTGGAAGACCAGCACAAGGATCACCAGCGGAATCGTCACAACCGTTCCGGCTGCCATGACGGCGGTGTACGGCTCCTGGTGGGCCTGGGCACCGG
The DNA here is from genome assembly GCF_058781865.1 of Arthrobacter sp. FW306-1B-F12A. NCBI lineage: Bacteria > Bacillati > Actinomycetota > Actinomycetes > Micrococcales > Micrococcaceae > Arthrobacter > Arthrobacter sp. FW306-1B-F12A. The sequence continues at coordinate 91,195 of NZ_JBYSXD010000003.1, read as the reverse complement.
CGAAGTAGGCGATAGCGACCGTGACGGTCTTCGTCTGGTCATTGGACAGCTGGCTCGCGATGAGGAACTCGTTCCACGAAGCGATGAACGCCAGGATGGCGGTGGTGAAAACAGCTGGCGCAGCGAGCGGCATGATCACCTTGCGGAATGCCTGGCCTTGCGTGCAGCCATCAATCCGGGCTGATTCCTCCAGCTCCCACGGCATTTCCCGGAAGAAGGACGTCAGGGTGTAAACCGTCAGGGGGAGAACAAACGAGATGTTCGGAATGATCAGCGCCTGATATGTGCCGTACCAGCCGATGTTCGTGAACAGCTGGAACAACGGAGTCACCAAGGCCACACCCGGGAACATCGAGGCCCCAAGGACAAAGCCGAGGACCAGGAACTTGAAGCGGAATTCAAGCCTGGACAAGGCATATGCCGCGAAAACCCCGAAAAGCAGGGCGACAACTGTGGTTACCCCTGCCACGAAGAGCGAGTTCAACAGGTTCCGGCCGAAGTGGTTGCCCAGGCTTTCGGAGAACACCGTGTTGAAGTTGTCCCAGGTGACGTGGGTGAAGAAAGGCGTCGAATCGAAGGTATATCCAACGTCGCGGAACGCGGTCACGATCATCCAGTAAAAGGGAATCAGGCACCAGATGAAGATGAGCCCTGCGCTGATGTACGTGCGCCCGCTCGCCCAGCGTTCCCGCCGTCGGGCAGCTGTCTTAGGCGCGGAGTCAATGCTCACGGCGGTCATTTGTCCTGCCCCTTGGTGGTCTTGGGTGTGGCTGAGGCGACTGCGTTGGCTCCCAGGAAACGAACGAAGATGAACGCAACGAGGAAGATGATCAAGAACGTGATAGTTGACAACGCCGCTGCTGAGTTGAATCCCTGACGGATCTGGTCAACAACCAAAATGGACAACGTTGTTGTGCCGTTCGAGCCCTGGGTCATGATGGCCGGGAGGTCATACATGCGCAGTGCGTCAAGGACACGGAACAGGACAGCCACCATGAGTGCCGGCTTCACCAGCGGCAGGGTGATCTGGGTGAAGCGCTGCCAAGCCGAGGCGCCGTCCACCTTCGCGGCTTCGTACACTTCGGCCGGGATGATCTGCAGGCCAGCCAAGATCAGCAGGGCCATGAACGGCGTCGTCTTCCAAACGTCTGAAATGATGATCGCCCAGCGGGCCGGCCATTCGCTGCCTGTCCACAGGATTGCGGTACCAAAGAGCTTGTTGGCGATTCCGTCGAAAGCGAAGATGAAGAACCACAGTTTCGCGGTCACGGCCGTTGGAATGGCCCACGGAACCAGGACTGCAGCACGAAGGGCGCTGCGGCCGCGGAACGTCCGGGCCATGATGACGGCCATCCAGAACCCGAGGACAGTCTCCAGGACAACGGTGACCGCCGTGAAGAAGAACGTCGTTCCGACCGCGCTCCAGAATTGGGCGCCGAGGGTGCCAGGAGCACAGGCAGCAGAGCCACATTGCTGGGCCAACCAGTGGACAAAGTTATCGAAGCCCGCGGGTCCGCCCTGGACGAAGACCTTGGTGACCGGGTCAAGGCCCTGGTCCTTCTGGAACGCCATGATAATCGCGTTGACCACCGGGTACACGATGACAACGGCAAGCAATACCAAGGCGGGGGAAATCAACCAGAACGCCCAGCGGCCTTGAGACGTGGCCGCCCGGTCCTGTCCTACTTCTTTTTGAACTTTTTTGGTTTTGGGGCTTGGTGTCTCTGGCGCCCGCTTAGGTTGCGCAAGGGTGGACATTTCCCCTCCTTCCGGAAATTGATGGCGTGCCCCCCGGGCGGCCGTACGCGTAAAGCGCCGGCCGCCCGGGGTTCACTGGAGGTGTCGCTATTGGCTGGCCGAGTTGATGGCCGTGTCCATATCCGTCATTGCTTGATCGACGGACTTGTCACCCTTGATGGCAGCGTAGGCGTTGTCCTGGATGGCTTTGGTGACAGCCGGGTAGAACGGCGTGACCGGGCGCGGCACGGCATTCGAGATCGAGGTCTTCAGCACCGGAAGGTACGGCAGCTGCTGGACCAGGGTCGGGTCGTCGTACAAGGAAGCGAGCACCGGGGCCAGCGAGCCCTGCGTTGCGTAGAACTTTTCAGTCTCTTCACTTGTCATGAAGGTCAGGAAGTCCTTGGCCGTTGCCTTGTGCGCCGAGTAGACGCTGACGGCGAGGTTGTGTCCACCGAGGGAAGAGGCGCCGGGGCCGCTCTTACCCGGGAGCGGAGCCATGCCGAAGGTGTCCTTCACCTTGGACGAACCGTCCGTCTTGGCGAGGTTGTAGACGTAGGGCCAGTTGCGCAGGAAGAGGAGCTTGCCGTCTTCGAAGGACTGCCGGCCCTGTTCTTCCTGGTAGGTCACGCCTTGCGTGGGGATGTTTCCGCTCTTGTAGGCGGTGACCAGGTTGTTGAGCCCGGCCTTCGCCGCCGCCGAGGTCACGGTGGACTTGCCGTCGTCGCCAACGATCGTGCCGCCGGCCGAGTTGATGGCTTCAGCCGCGTTCACGGTGAGGCCTTCATACTTGGCGAACTGTCCTGCGTAGCAGTCGATGCCGTTCGACTTCGCGATGGAGCACATGCTCATCATCTCGTCCCAGGTCTTGGGCGGGGTGGGCACCAGGTCCTTGCGGTAGTAGAGGATGCCGCCGTCCGAGGTCTGGGGTGCCGCGAAGAGCGTGTTGTTGTAGGTCGCCGTCTTGACCGTGGCGGGCAGCATCTTTGAGGTATCGATGCTCATCTTGTCCGTGAGCGGCTGCAGCCAACCCTTCGCTGCAAACTCGGCGGTCCAGATGACGTCCACGTCAACGACGTCGTAATTGACGTTCTTTGCCTGGAAGTTCTGGACCAAATCGTCGTGTTGCTGGTCCGCCTGGTCGGACTGCTCCTTGAAAGTGACCTTCTGGTCCGGGTGCGCCGCATTCCACTTATCGACGAGCGGGCGGACAACGTTGCTGTTGTCTTTGCCCTGGACGTAGGTGATTGGACCGCGTCCGTCGAGGTTCGCTGCGGCATCTCCGCCGCTTGAGGCTGTGCCGCCGCCACCGCCGCCACCACAGGCGGACAGGGACATGGCTAGCACGCCGGCAACAGCGGCCGGCAAAAGGTACTTGCGTGTGTTCATGCTGGGAACTCCTCAGTGAGTGGACCAGGTATTTCCGCTGTGCGGTTGATGTGGTGAGCCTCACATTAGTAAGCTTCCGGGTAGTTATGCAAGCGTTTACACAAAAATATGTCATCGAGAGGAATCCAGTGCCGCACTCCCCGATCCCAACCCCCGGTTCCGACAATTCCGCGTGGTGGGCAAGCGCCGTCGTCTACCAGATTTATCCGCGCTCGTTCGCCGATGCCAACGGCGACGGAATGGGCGACCTTGCCGGGGTCACCGCGAAACTGCCCTATCTGCAAGAATTGGGCGTTGATGCCGTGTGGCTCTCCCCGTTCTACAAGTCACCGCAGGCTGATGCGGGATACGACGTAGCGGACTACCGGGCAGTGGACCCCCTTTTCGGCACGCTGGACGACTTCGACGCAATGCTGGAGAAAGCACACAGCCTGGGCATCAAGGTGATCGTCGACCTCGTGCCCAACCACACCTCGGACGAGCACGCCTGGTTCCGCGAAGCCCTCGCCGCAGCCCCCGGCTCCCCCGAGCGTGAGCGTTACATGTTCCACCCGGGCAAAGACTCCAAAGCGGGCTCCGGGGATGGGGCCCTGGCCCCGAACAATTGGAAATCCATCTTCGGCGGCCCCGCGTGGACGCGCCTGACGAACGACGACGGCACTCCCGGCGAGTGGTACCTGCACCTTTTCGACACGAAGCAGCCCGACCTCAACTGGGAGAACCCAGAAGTCCACGAGGAGATGCGCTCGGTGCTGCGCTTCTGGCTGGACCGCGGAGTTGACGGCTTCCGGGTGGACGTTGCCCACGGTCTGGTCAAAGAAGCCGGCTTGCCGGACTGGGAAGGCTCTGCCGCCATGGTCGAAGGTGGCCTGTCCGCACCGGGCGCCCACAGCGAAGCCGTCGAACCGCACACCGCACACCCCCACATCGCTGCCGGAGCCGTGCCCGCTGCCGGGCCCGTCGCGACCGCCGTCGAGCACACGGTCAAGCCGCCGCTGGACCCGCCGTCGCCCTTCTTCGACCAGGACGGGGTCCACGAGATCTACCGAGAATGGCACAGAGTCCTCGCCGAGTACGACGGGGACCGCATGCTGGTTGCCGAGGCCTGGGTAGAGCCCGCGGAGCGATTGGCCCGGTACGTCCGCAAGGATGAAATGCAGCAGGCCTTCAACTTCGATTTTCTCCTGGCGGGCTGGGACGCGGAGCGCATGGCCGTGGCAATCGAGTCTTCCCTGGACGCGGCGGGATCCGTCGAGGCGCCCTCCACCTGGGTCCTGAGCAACCACGACACCGTCCGGCACCCCAGCCGCTTCGGGCTGGCAGATCCCACCACGTTCCCCAAGGGAATCGCGGCGGAAGACGAACAACCCGACGCCGTCCTGGGCCTGGCCCGGGCACGGGCGGCCTCCATGGTGTCTTTCGCCCTGCCGGGCTCGGCCTATTTGTACCAGGGTGAGGAACTCGGCCTGCCGGAACACACCTCCCTTCCGGCAGACGCTCGCCAGGATCCGTCATTCTTCCGTACCAAGGGCGTGGAGCGCGGCCGCGATGGGTGCCGCGTACCACTGCCCTGGAAGTCCGGGGCGCCCGGCTTCGGGTTCTCGGAGGGGGCGTCGTCCGGTACCGCGGGCGCCGCGGCTGCCGGTGGAGCGCCTGCTGCGCCCTGGCTGCCCCAGCCCGAAGCGTTCGGCGAGCTGGCGGCGGACGTCCAGGCCGGCGTCGTGGGCTCCACCCTCGAGCTGTACCGCTCGGTCCTGGCTTTCCGCCGCACGCATCGCCTGGGCTCGGGCACGTTCCAGTGGGCCGAGGAGCACGATCCCGCCAACGGAGTCCTGGCCTTCCACAACCGCGACGTGCTGGTTGTAGTCAACATGGGTACTGCCGCCCTCCCCGTGCCGGCCGGGCTCCGGGTGGAACTCTCCAGCGATGGCGGCTCGGGCGGGGCCTCGATTGCCCCGGACAGCGGGGCATACCTCGTGGCGAAGTAGGGCCCCTTCCCTTCCTGACCTTCTTTGGCACGGAAACGGGGCCGACACGCAGCAAGTTCTGCGTGTCGGCCCCGTTCTCTAACCAAAGAAGGTCAGGAAGGCGTCGTCTTGGCGTGGAGCCTACTTGCCGCCCTTGAAGAAACCGGCGATCTTCGAGCCGAGGCCCTTGGCGTTCTCAGCCACGTCGCCCACGATTTCCTTGGCGTTCCCGGCAACATCCCCCGCTAGGTCCTTGGCCTTCTCAGCCACGTCACCCGACAGGAACTCCTTGACGTGCTCCGCGGCGTCACCGGCAAATTCCTTCGCGCTCCCGACCGCTTCGCCGGCAAATTCCTTGACGTGCTCCGCGGCGTCACCTGCGACGTGCTTGGCCTGTTCAGCCGCGGCTTCGGCGCTTTGCTTGATGTTGTTGACTTCTTCGCTCATGGTTTTCTCCTTGTTCCTGGCCCAAGTGTTTTGGTCCATCGGCTTGACTACGGACCCAAGGTCCAGTGCCGGCCGGGCAAGCCCAACCAAAGGGAAGAGTTCCCCCTACCCTTCAAACTATGGCCCTGCAGATACCTCTGCAACGCAAAACGCCTGCGAGGTAACATAGCCATCCGATTAACAACGGTCGCGTGTCAGTTCAACGAACGCGCTCGGCCTTGCTGAACCTGGTCCGTGCGCCGGCCCCGATATGGATCAAGACGGGAGTCCGGCGTCCCACCACAATGTCCAGCGCCTCCACGAGCCGGGAGACATCCGCGGCGAGTGCGTGCGGGGAAACGCCTTGACGGGGCTGGACCCTGACCCGGAGCCCGGGACGACCGTTGACCTCGTAGGTTGCCACCGTCACGCCCGCAAGATCCGTACGTTCCGCAAGGGCCGCCTTGAGCGCCTGCTCGGCAAGGTTCCCGCCGATGTTGACGTCCCCGGCAGTCTGAGCGTCGTCGTACTCCGACACGATGAGGTTGGCGCGGCCCTTGCCTTGCTGCGACACCCAGGACACCATGAGCACGATCAGCACAACAAGCACCGCAGCTGCGGCGACCCAAAGCCAGCTTTCCTCACGCCCTGGAATGCGGGTCTGCTCAGAGAGGTACTTGGCGTGTTCCCAGAGCCCGGTGGACCAGCTTTGCCACCAACTTCCGACGGCGGGGACAGTGGCGAGCAGTATCAGGAGAATGCCGATGGCCAATAGTTTCAGGCCAAGGATGCCGATCAGGATGCGGTTGAGGACGTGCGGAGTACCGTTCATGCCCCGATCACCCCGGAAGCGGCGACATTGACCCGGACTGAAGGCATGGGCGAAGGGGCCATCCTTTGAAGTTCATCCTCGACGGCGGCAAGGATCCGTTCCTCGTGCAACGGCACGCCCGAGGTTGGCCGGACGTTGACCACAACCAGCCTCTGCGAAACCACCACCATGACCTGCTCCTGGGTGACGTTCGCTGCCGTCCGGGCGGCCCTGGCCAGCGCCGAAGCGATGACCTCGTCGTCCACCACCACTCCGGCCCGGGGATCCTCAAGCAAGTGACGGGACTTTCGGCCGGGCAGGACTGCGTTCAAGAAGAACATCAGGCCCACCATGGCCACGACCCCGCCCAGGGCACCAAGCAGCAAGGGGGAAATCCCTCCGGGAAGGGCCGTCAGCCGTTCGGCCGCTGTTTGCGGATCGATGAGCCACGGTGGTTGACCAATGGCACGCAGCGCGGATTCGAGGAGGGCATAGAGACAGGCCGCGATCACGAGCGCCGCGGCCAGCGCCGCCATTCCAGCGCGGGGCGAGCGGGTCTCACGCTTGAGGATGCGCTGGAGTCCGACGTCGATCCGGTCGCCGTTGCCTGGGGTCCCGGGCGTGTAGACACCGGGGGTGTCGCCTTCGGCCGTCTGAGTCGGCGCAGTGTCCGGTTGGCTGCGCCGGACGTGCGGGGTCTGGGCGTGGCTCATCGGACGCGGACTCCTTCGCTGACGCGTGCGCCGCTGATCCGGATATCCACGCGGCTCAAGGTGGAACCGCTGAGCTGGGTGACACGCTCAAGAATGGCCGTCTTGGCAGCTACGGCCCGGTCCCAGACCGTTCCACCGTATCCCGCTACCCGCAGGGGGTCCCTGAGGACGTCCGTCAGCGAGGGCACACTGATCGGGGCGACAATCGAGAGTGCCAGCAGGCCGTCGTCGTCCGACCATTCGGCGCGAACATCCTGCGACGAGACCCCAAGCGCTTCCGCGGCGGCTGCCTGGGCCAAGGTGGTGAGCGCCTGGGTGCTGATTCGGTTGTGGCCAGCCAGATTCACGGCGGGCTGCACAGCCTCAGCCGTGGAACTCATGACGACGAGCGGCGGCCGGTGAGGGCATCCAGCACGCTGCGCAGGTCAAGCTTTCCGTCCGCGGCGCGGCCCAGAAGCGCACCGATGCCCATGAAGAGAAGCGCGATGATGAAACCCCACAGCCCGAATTGGAAGGCCATGAACGCCACGAAGGCGCCGATCCCGATTCCGACAACGGTCAAGTTCACTGGAGTGGCTCCCTTTCCGATAATGCGCCTCTTGTTCCGGCTTTGACGGGCGGAGCAACGTAGACGTCGTTGATCTCAACGTTGACCTCAATGACCTCCAGGCCCACCAACGATTCGACGGCACGATAGACGGCCGCGCGGACCTGGTTCGCGACATCATGCAAAGGGTATCCGTAGACGGCCACAAGATTGAGGTCCACGGCCACTTGGGTTTCTCCGACCTCAGCGCGGACGCCTGCGGCGTGGTCCTGGCTACCAACGGCATCGCGGATGGCTCCGAGGGCGCGCGAAGGAGCCGAGCCGAGGGAATAGACGCCTGGAACACCCCTGGCCGCAATGCCGGCAACCTTGGCGACAGCGGAATCCGAGATCACTGTGCGGCCACTTCCCGCCACCGTTTGCCGGTCCTCGGATACCGGAGCCCCAACGGCTTCCGGTTCAGGCGCGGTGTAGCTTTCCTGCTGGTCCATTTAGCCCTCCCCTTCTCTTGAGTACCACCCTAGCGCTTGGCCAAGACAAGGCGGAGACAAGCCGGCCGTCGTCATGAGATTCTGCTGGATCATTGCCGTAAATGGGGCACGCGCGCTGAAATGTCCGCCTTTTAGGCAGAAATCGAATAACCCCAGGCATTTCCATCGCAGCTTAAATGAAGAAAAGCGCCAGTTCCGAAGAACTGACGCTTCCCAGTGGTGGCTCCGACCGGCGTCGATCCGGTGACCTTTCGATTTTCAGTCGAACGCTCTACCAACTGAGCTACAGAGCCTTAGGTGACAATGTCACCATGATTGCCGGAACTTCTTCCGGCAATCAGAGCGACCCTGACGGGACTTGAACCCGCGACCTCCGCCGTGACAGGGCGGCGCGCTAACCAACTGCGCTACAGGGCCTTGCTTGCAGTATCTCTACTACGATTGCGGTATCTCTACCGCTTTTTTCAAGGCTTCCAGCCTACCAGACTTTTCAGCCCGGCTTGACCAGTTCCTTGCGTACCCCCAACGGGATTCGAACCCGTGCCGCCGCCGTGAAAGGGCGGTGTCCTAGGCCGCTAGACGATGGGGGCCTGGAACAATCCGAATTCGCGACGGTCAACAACGCTATGCGTTTACCGCTTCTCGCTCGTCCGAACTGGACTCTAAAACTTTAGAGCATACTCAGGGATATTCCCAAATCGCGCAGCGCGGAACGCAAACGGGGTCTCAAACCAGGACGCAGCGCCAGTCTCAAGCCACCGCTCAAAACCGCCGTGCCAGGGTTGGCGGTTTCTTGTTGAAAGACGTCCGAATTCCGCCAGTCCGTCCAGCTGCTCCCGGGCTAGATTGGCACCATGGCCACAAGCACACCAGTCTCTCCGGCGACCACACCCTCCCGGACCATCAGTAAGCTCGGCATCGCCGCCGTCATCGTCACCGTTGTCCTCTGGGCGTCCGCCTTCGTGGGCATCCGCGCAGTGGGACCCAGCTTCTCCCCGGGCTCCCTGACGCTCGGACGGCTGGTGGTTGCCGCCGTCGCGCTCGGCATTGTCGCCCTGCCCAGGCTCAAGCGCTGGCCCAAAGGACGCGAATGGCTGCCCATCCTCGCCTACGGCGTCATGTGGTTCGCAGGTTACAACCTCGCCCTGAACGCCGCCGAGCACATGCTCGATGCCGGAACCAGCGCCATGCTCATCAACGTCTCGCCGATCCTGATCGCCGTCCTGGCCGGCGTGATCCTGAAAGAAGGCTTTCCGCGCTGGCTGATCATCGGCAGCCTCGTGGCGTTCGGCGGCGTTGCGCTGATCGCGCTCGGTTCGGGACAGCGCTCGACGGCGGATGTCGCCGGAGTGCTGTTGTGCCTCCTTGCCGCTGTGCTCGCCGCGGTGAGCGTGATTGTCCAGAAGCCGGTACTGCGCACGTTCTCCGCTGCACAGGCCACCTGGTTTGGCATCATGGTGGGCGCCGTGTGCTGCCTGCCGTGGGCCGGCCAACTAGTGGCCGAAGTGCAGGCCGCACCCCTTCCGGCCACCCTCGGCTTGGTGTACCTCGGAATTTTCCCCACCGCCATCGCTTTCACCACATGGGCCTACGCACTGTCCCTCATCGAGGCCGGGAAACTCGCCGCCACGACGTACCTGGTTCCGGGCACCACGATCCTGATTTCCTGGGCGGTCCTCAAGGAAATCCCCACCATCTGGGGCCTTGTGGGCGGCGTCATCTGCCTTGTGGGCGTCGGGTTGACGCGGCGCCGTTCCCGCGGGATCACCCCCCGCTAAGAAGCCGGGCGGCCCGGCGCCAAGGTGCGCCGCACCGCCGTCGCACCTCCGCCGCGGCTACCTTGCCATCCCGGCGAGAAGCTCGCGGTGCGTGGGCGGATTGGCTCCCGGACGCCCCACGGTAATGGACGCGGCCATGGAGGCGGTCTGTCCGATGCGTTCGAGAACGGTGGGCGCGAGCCCTTGGCTACCGCGCAGCAGCAGCCCGAGGATCAGCGCAGACATGTAGGAATCGCCGGCGCCAATGGTGTCCGCCACCACCGAGGTCACCGCCGGAACCGTCAACTGGGTGTGCGGCGTCGCCATCAAGGAACCCTGGGCACCTCGGGTGACGACGGCCAGGCCCGCACCGAGGCCCAGGATGTGTGTTGCAGTCTCTTCCAGGGACTTGCCGGGGTAGAGCCAGAACGCGTCGTCGTCGCTGAGCTTCACCACGCTGGTCAGCGGTACGAGCTCCTCGAAAATGCGGAGGGCCTCGCTGTGGCTGCCCAGGAGGTCGGTGCGGATGTTGGGGTCGTAGGTGACGATGCACCCACCCTGGGCCTGCTCCAGGAGCGTCCTGACGTTAGCCGCGCCGGGCTCGAGGAACGTGGCGATCGAGCCCGTGTGGAGCACCTTTGGCGCGTAAGGGAGTGCGGCGGGGCCCAGGTTCCACTCGATGTCGAAGGTGTACTTGGCCGAACCGTCCGCGGCGATCTCCGCAGTCGCCGTCGCGGTCTTCGCAAGCGATTGCGAGCCCGGAAGGACAACCACGCCGGCGCTTGCCAGGTGGGCCGCGATGGACTCGCCCCGGGAGTCGCGCCCGACGGCGGTCAGCAGCCCTGCTTTCACATCGAGCCGCCCGAGGCCGTAGGCGACATTCGCAGGCGAGCCGCCCGGGTATTCGGTCTGGCCTCCAGGCGAGTTGACGATGTCGATGAGCGCTTCGCCGACCACGACGACGTCGAGCGGCTCGGACGCAAGGTGCGAGTGGTTCATGCGTTTCCTGTTCCTTGGTTGGGGAGTTCACTGACTGCTAGTGAATTTCAGGGGCTAACGGTGGTTTTCGGGGGCGCCGCCACGGAATGGCGTTCGACCAGGGGACATTCAAAGTATTCGGTACTGCCATCACGTTCCGCGCCGGCCAGCAGCAGTTCGATGGCGCGCCGGCCCATCTCAAGGAAAGGCAGTTCCAGCGTGGTCAGTCCGGGCCGCAAGTGCGGGGCGAGCGTTTCCTGGTTGTCGAAACCCACCAGCGACACATCGCGCGGGATCGATAATCCGAGTTGGGCCAGCGCCTGGTAGCTGCCCCAGGCGGTGCGGTCGTTGGCGCAGAAGATGGCAGTGGGTGGCTGAGGACCGGTCATGAGCGCCAGGGCATTGTCGAATCCGCCGGATTCATGCCCGTCGCCGATCCTGTGGAGCAGTGGGTCGGCGTCGAGGCCGGCCTCCTTGAGTGCCCGGAGATAGCCCGCATGGCGTCCGACGGCGGCAGGCAGCTCGCCGTCCACCGCGCCGATGTTGATCATCGCGATACGCCGGTGACCCGCGTCCACCAGGCGTTTGGTGGCGGTGTAGCCGCCCAGCTCCTCCTGCGGAGCGATGCTCGGGAACCGCCCGGACCGGTCGCGCGAATTGAGCACGACGGCGGGCACCTCGGCCAGGACGTCTGGTACGTCAAGGACCCGGTGGTACATGGCGGCGTAGACCACTCCGGCCACCTTGTAGGACAGCATGGTCTCCAGCGAAGCGGCCTCGAGGGCCTTGTCGCCACCGGTGTTGACGGTCAGGAGGAGCAGTCCGGCCTCCCAAGCCCGGGCTTGGGCGCCCTCGATGATCTTGCCCGCGAATGGCGCCGTGGCCACGAAGTCGCCGACGAAGCCGATCATCCCGGCAACGCCGTCGCGGAGCACTTTGGCGTGGGCGTTGGTCCGATACCCCAGTTCGTTGGCGGCGGCATGGACCCGGCGTCGGGTTTCCTCAGAGAACCTGGTTCCTGCGGCGTCATTGAGCACCAAGGAAACCGTGGCCTGGGAAACACCGGCTGCGGCAGCGACGTCGTTCATCGTCGTGCCTGAGCGGCTGCCGGGGCGGGTCATGGGCTGGCCTGTCTACTGGGAACTCCGGGGTGCTTGTCACAGGATCCGCACGACTGGCTGGGCTTAACCTGGGGCTGGGTTATACGAATTACCAGCCCGGAAAACTGTAGCTGTCATCACATCCGGCGTCAACGACCGCGCCGCGGACTAGAGTCGGATCATGCCCGCGAATTTACCTCCCGGCCTGCCGATTGTTCCCGACGGCGATGCCCCTGGCGGCCAGCGCATTTCCTCTCCGCTCCCCGGCCCCGGATCCGGGGGTCCCGGGATTGGCGCTGACGCCGCGGCGGCCAGTACCGTTCCGTTCAGTATGTCGCCGGAAGACTTCGAGGCAGCCGTCAGCGATGCATTGCTCCTCATCCCGGACAAAGCTGCCCGCGCCATGGACAACGTGGCCATCTTCATCGAGGACGACTACATCCCGCAGCCTGGAGACGAACCGGACACCGTACTCCTGGGCCTGTATGAGGGCGTGCCGTTGACGGAACGGGACTCTTGGTGGGATGCCGGTTCCCTCCCGGACCGGATCACCATTTTCCGTCAGCCGATCCTGGATATCTGCGGATCCCGCCAGGAAGTAATCGACGAAGTGGCCATCACGGTGATCCATGAGATCGCCCACCACTTCGGCATCGGCGACGACCGTTTGCACGAACTCGGCTGGGGATAGGCTAGAAAGCCACCGTCCCCGCGGCGCCATCCACCGTGATCGTCTGTCCTGTGCTGATCCGGGACGTGGCATCCGGGACGCCCACGATTGCCGGAATCCCGTACTCACGAGCCACGACGGCGCCATGCGAGTTGGGACCGCCCATCTCCATCACGAGTCCCCCGGCGGTCAGGAAGAGGGGCGTCCAGCCGGGATCCGTCGAGGGCGCCACCAGGATTTCTCCGGGTTCAAGATGCGCGCCCACCGGGTCCATGATCACCCTTGCCACCGCCGTCACGGTTCCCGCCGAAGCCGGGGTTCCCAACAGCATGCCGTCCGACGCCGGTGCCCCCGTCGCGCCGCTCAGGAGACCGGCTGGCAGCGCTTCCGGCTCGGTGCCGTCGGAGAGCAGCACGCGTGGCACGTGGCGGCGCTTGAGTTCAAGCTCATAGGCTTCGCGGCGCTGCGCCACGAGCTCGTGGAGATCCTTGCCGTCCAAGCCGTGGCGGGCGTCGTTGAAATCCAGGAAGAAGACGTCGCTGGCATCGTCGATGATTCCCGCTTCCGCCAAGGCCTCCCCTGCTTCCGCAACCTGTGCTCGGACCGCGGCGAAGCCCCGCACGAGGTGGTACTTGGGAAGTTCACGGAGCCCGGCAAACATGCGTGTCCGTTCGAGTGCCATTTTCACGATCCTGGCGTGGAGCGGACTCTTGGACCGCGCACGGGCCACCAGCACGGCGGCTTGTTCCTCGGCGTCGCGGGCTGCTTTTTCGAACTGTTTGTCCGGCGCCAGGCGGGGATCGTCGAGGCGAAGGTAATTGACCAGGACTCCGATGATGTGGGTGGGGTCGTCGGACCAGCGGGGCATGCCCAGGTCGATTTCCGCGATGGCCCGGTGCCCGTAGTCGCGCAGGAACGAGGCCAATCCCGATTGCGCGACGACCGGCAGCTTGCCATCGCGGTAGCTCTCCGCGAGCGCAGCGGGATCGCCACCGGTAAACGCCACCGCGGAAGCGGGATCGTCACGGATACTGGCCGAGAGCCGCCACAGCGCAAGGTCCATTTCGGTGGTGACGTTGTTGGGCAGGCCGCGGATGATGGTTTGGAGCTCACCCCAGGAAGCCTGTTCTCCAAGCAGCTTCCGTACCAGCCCCATCATCGCGAAGCCGAGCGCTACCGGGGGCAGGATATTGGGCAGTATGGGGAACAATTCCGTGCGCAGTATCCGCTCGGCGTGGTCCAGTTTTTCACGGGGGGTGGCATCGGTGGGGACTTCATGCGTGGCCTTCAGGTTCCCGTCCAGCTGTTCCACCTTGCCAAGGGCAACGTCCGGCCGAAAGAGAGCACGCAGCAGCGTCTCCGGAAGGTGGAAGCGGAGCACGATCGGGCCAACGTGCCTGAGCAGTTTGAAAGGCGTCTTGCTGGTGACGGCGAAACGCGGGTCCTCGAACAGGGCACGCATGATGGACGCCGAACGTGCTTCCATGACGTCGAAAATCCTGGGCACGATGGCGCGCCCGGCCCTGCTCCTGAGCACCGCAGTGAGGTCAAAATAGATCCGCTGCCCCGCCTCGTAGTAGGGCGAAGGCCCGTCCCGCGGTTCGGGAACCCGGAATCCCGCCGCGCCGGCCACCGAGGACCCCATGAGCCTGATGCCCGCGAGTCCCATGGGAGTGAGGGGGCGGGTGAGGCCTTGGGCGAGGCTGAAGCAAAGGTACGCGTGGGGACCGGGGACCGCTGGTTGCCGGGTCATTTGCGGGTAGAGCGTGGTGATGGGGCGCGCTTGGGTGAGCCACAGTTTGCCGTCGCCGTCGATGGCCCATTCAGTGTCCTGCGGTGCTCCGTAGTGCTCCTCGACGCGCTGGCCGAGGACCGCGAGCGCCCTGATCTGGGAGTCGGCAAGGCAGGCGTCCCGCGCGGTTCCGCCTTCGGCCCGAGGCTCGGCGTCGAGCCTTTCGGTCCCGCCGCCGGGAACGGAGCGAATCACCAGCTTCCGGTCCCCGATCCGCCGTTCCGTGATCCTGCCGGTGAGCGAATCCACCACAAAGTGGTCCGGATTCACGGCGCCGGAGACCACGGCCTCACCGAGCCCGGGATTGGCGTCGATGACCGCCTCGCGGCGGCGCCCGGTCACCGGATTCGCGGTGAACAACACCCCCGCGGCCTCAGCGTCCACCATCCGTTGGACGACGACGGCGAGCGTCACCGTGGCGTGGTCGATCCCGTTGCTTGCCCGGTAGCTGACTGCCCGGTCCGTCCACAGGGAAGCCCAGCACTTCCGGACGGCCCGCAGGACGGCATCTGCCCCCACGACGTTCAGGTAGGTGTCCTGCTGTCCCGCGAAACTGGCAAAGGGCAGGTCCTCGGCGGTGGCAGAGGACCTGACGGCCACAGGGACATCCGGGCCAAGCGCGGAGTAGGCCGAGCGAACGGCGCCTTCGACGTCGGCCGGGATCCCGGCGTCGAGCACTGTTTCCCTGGCGCGGGCCGCGAGGGAAGCGAGCCCCTCAAGGTCGCCGGGTTCCACGGCCTCAAGGCCACGGAGAATGTCCCGGACGGCTGGCTCGGGGCTTCCATCCGGCTGCAATGCGCGCCGGTAGGCCTCGGTGGTCAGGCAAAACCCGGGCGGGACCGGAAGTCCCGCCCAGATCAGCTCGCCGAGATTGGCCGCCTTGCCGCCGACCTCTGGAAGCATGGTTGCCCGGATCCGGCGCAGCTCGACGATCAAGCGCGATGCCTCCCTGGGCTCTGCGTGCTCCACCATTACCGTCTGCCTGCGTCCACCGGTCCTTGGGCTTGCCTGTTATGCGGCGCCGAGCATGGGACCGAAGTTGGCGCGGTCCGCCAGCCTGGGGTCCTCGCGGTCTGGAACAACCAGCACGGGTCCTTTGGCATGGTGCAGGACTCCATCCGACGTCGATCCGAGGAGCATTCCTGCGAAGCCTCCCCGCCCGCGCGTGCCCAGCACCACGAGTTCGACGCTGCGGCTCACTTCCACGAGGACTTCCACTGGCGAACCATCGAGCAGTTGGGTTTCCGCCGGAAGCTTGGGGAAGTGGCTCTTGAGCCACGCCAAGCCTGCGTCCAACTGGATCCTGATGTCCTTGAAGAGTGCCTCCCGGTCCAGGGGTGCCGGAACCCACGCCAAGGAGCCGCTGTATTCGGGTACGGCGCAGATGACGCGCAGCTTGGCGCCCATGCGTTGAGCCTGCTCCGCGGCCTCCAGGACGGCAACGCGCGCCTGTTCCGAGCCGTCCACGCCGACTGCGACCACATTCTCGACAACGCGGGAGCCGGACTTCGCGCGCTCGGCCTTGATGTGCTTGTCCTCCGTGGTTTCACCCAGCCGGTCCGCGCAGAAGAGTGGGACCGTCACGGTGGGGCATTTGGAGTGCGCCGGCAGGGCACTGCTCACGGAGCCCAGGAGCCTGCCGACAAAGCCGCCGCGTCCCCGGGTGCCGAAGACCAGGAGTTCGGCCGTTTCGGACAGATCGAGCAGCACGCCGGCGGCATCTCCGTTCTCCACCGAGCCATCGACGTCGATGGCGTAGCCGGAGACCTTCTCCAGGGCTTGCTTGACGATCGCCTCGGCGCCGTCCCGGATCACGGAGTCATCCACTGTCGCGTAGCCGCCGTCGAGCCCTGAAGCCGCGAAGATCGGCACGGAGTAGGCCGTGACCACATGCAAGGGCAGCTGCCTGCGTTCAGCCTCGCGGGCGGCCCAAACGAGGGCGCATTGGCCGTGTTCGCTGCCGTCAACGCCCACTACAATTCCGCCGGGGGCAATGGAGGGTTCCTCTCCGTTGCCTTCGGTCTCTGGTTGATGGCTCTCAGAGTGTTTGCCGTGCTGGTCCATGGGGCCTGCCTCCTCGCACTGCTGGCTGATGTTGCGGCTATTCTGCCAGAGGCCGCGCCCACAACGTGTTTCTCGCTCGACTGCCGTGAGTTGCGGTCTCCAATGCTCACTATTCTCGTTTGCAAGGGCCGAATCAAGCCGGAAGAAGCGTATGTGGAAACCCCGGCGAGGGCGGCGAAATCCGCCGAATCGGGGCGCGAAAAACGCATCGGCGGACATGCCGATGCCGGGGCTATCCACCACGCGATTTCTTCTGTAATGTTCGAGGCACTGATGACCGGGGATCGTGTTTTTCAACACATCAACGGCCATCATTCGCGACCGCTTGGGGACCCGGACGCCACCCCGCTGTTGCCTCGGCAACGCACCTTCAAAGAGGAGCCAAGCTGTGTCAACCATGCCTGCTGCGAGTACGGAACGCACCACCACCGTGGTCATCGGTGCCGGCATGCCCGGCCTGGCCGTGGCCAGCGAACTCAGCCGCTACGGCGTGGATGCCATCGTGGTGGACGGAATGTACGTCCCCGGACCTTTGCAGCCGCTCAACACCGGCATCCTGCAGCGTTGCGACGCCGCCGACGCCGCGTGCCTCCAGGAGCGCAGCGAAATCCTGCGGCACCTGCGCAACTACGCAACCAGTCACGGGCTCGACGTACGGAGCACCACGCGCGCTGTCCGGCTCGATCGCCTGGACGAAGCTGCCGCGGGGTCCGTGATTTCCGGATCGGTAGTTTCAGGGTCCTCGGGCGTCGCCTCGTACCAATGGGCCGTTCACACCGCCAACGGAGTGCTTTTGGCCGACCACGTTGTTGTCACCCGTTGTGGACAGAGCCAGTTGCGGCGAATGCTTGCCGAGCTCGGCTTCGCCATCGGCCAGAACCTCGTCGCGGCCATGCGGGCGATCGGAATGTACTTGGTTGGGGTCGGCGAACTTGCCACACCCACACCGAAGGAAGTCCTGCGCCAAGCCAAGGTGGTGGGCCAGGCGATTTCCGCCAAGGTCTACCCGGACAGCGTCCACGGGGCGCTCACGGGCACCTTTGCAGCTGTTCCCGCCCTGGCCTAGGGCTTCTTCCCGGGGCTGCCGGGCTCAACCTCGGAGTCCTCTTCATCGCCTGCGTCATCAGCGTCATCAGCGTCGCCGGAATCGTCAGAATCATCGGAACCCCCGCCTGCCAGCCGGCGTCGTGCGGTGATGCCGAGGAAGACCAGCAGGCCCGCGGCAACCACGGCGAAGATCACAATGCTCCAGGGGAACGGCTGGGAGGCATCGGGCACCTTTTCGGGCGTCGTCGTCGAACCAGGGGCCGCGGTGCCGGCGGTGGGTACATCCGCCGAAGGTGCGGTGCTCGCGGAGCCGCCGCCCGCCGTCGTACTTCCTGCCTTGGCGGTGAACGTGAAGGTGCCTTCAATGGGGTGCGAATCCGAACTGACGACGCGCCAGATGACGGTGAATGCGCCGGCGGGCGCGCCAGGCCGCAGCTTTTGCGACACCACGGCGTCCACAATCTCGACGGAACCATCTGCCCAGTTCTGCCCTGAGGCGTCGTTCACCCGGATCTGCGAGCCGAGCAGGAGCGGCCGGTTGTTGAACGTGATGGACACGGAGTCCGGGACGCTGGCAACCGTTGAGCCGTTGGCCGGTGACGTTGACTCGGCTACATCGTGCGCGAAGGCGGGTGCCGCCGAGAACAGGGCGGCAGAGAAAAGAACCGCCGTGGCAGCGACGACGACGGCCAGCATCTGGCGGATAGGGCGCATGAGCGAATAACTCCCTTGGTGTTGGATTCCTTACAGACTAGGCGAATTCGCGGGAGTGCCGAAGCCGCGGGCATAGGATTTGAGAGCAAACTTCCCCGATCCCCGGAGACTTCCATGCTCAAGCAGGGCTCAGCCATCGACCGCTACTTCAAGATTTCGGAACGCGGATCCAACTATTCGCGAGAAATCCGAGGCGGCTTCGCGACCTTCTTTGCCATGAGCTACATCGTGGTCCTCAACCCCTTGATCCTTTCCGGGGCGGACTCCAGTGGCGCTTCACTTGGCTTCGCCGCCGTCGCCGCCACCACCGCCTTCGTCGCCGGCATCCTGACGATCCTCATGGGAGCCTGGGCCAAGCACCCCTTCGCCATCGCTACCGGGCTGGGCGTCAACGCCTTCGTGGCAGTCACCATTGCCTCACACCCCGGCCTGACATGGCCGGACATGATGGGCCTCGTGATGCTCTCGGGCCTCACCATGCTGATCCTGGTGCTCACCGGTTTCCGCACCGCGGTCTTCAAAGCCGTCCCTGAGGCCCTGAAAACCGCGATCGTGGTGGGCATCGGCCTCTTCATCGCGCTGATCGGCCTCGTCAACGCCGGCTTCGTGCGCCGCATCCCGGACGCCGCCGGCACCACGGTTCCCCTGGGCCTGGGCGTCGACGGGAAGCTGCTGGGCTGGCCCACCCTCGTGTTCGTCGTCGGACTCGTCCTGACCATCGCCTTGGTGGTCCGCAAGGTACGTGGCGCCATCCTGATCGGCATCATCGTCTCCACCGCCCTTGCCGCCATCCTGGAATTCACCCTGCACATCGGCCCGAGTTTCGACGGTAAAACCTACAATCCCCGCGGCTGGTCCCTGGTGGCGCCCAAGTTCACCGAGTGGGCCGCTCCCGACCTGTCCCTCATTGGCAAGGCGAACCCCTTCGGGGCGTTCCAGCACCTTGGCATCATCGCTGCCACCCTGCTGGCGTTCGTGATCCTGCTCAGTATCTTCTTCGACGCCATGGGCACCATGGTGGGCTTGGCGAGGGAAGCAGGAAACATCGACAAACACGGAAACATCCCCAACGTTGACCGTGTCCTGCAGGTGGACGCCCTCGGCGCGATCATCGGCGGCGGCTCGTCCGTGTCCTCCAACCAGATTTTCGTGGAATCCGGCGCCGGCATCGGCGAGGGTGCCCGCACCGGCTTGGCGTCGATCGTGACCGGCCTGCTGTTCCTCGTGGCCATGTTCTTCACCCCGCTCATCAACCTGGTCCCGTTCGAGGCCGTCGCCCCCGCCCTGGTGGTGGTGGGCTTCATGATGGTGTCCCAGGTGGGCAAGATCCACTGGCAGGACTGGGGAGTCGGCATTCCCGCGTTCCTGACCATGGCCCTCATGCCGTTCACCTACTCGATCGCGAACGGCCTGGGCGCCGGGTTCATCTCCTTCGCACTCATCCGCACGTTCCAGGGCAGGGCCCGCGAAGTCCATCCGCTCATGTGGGCCGTGGCCGCTGCGTTCCTGTTGTTCTTCGGGATCGGTCCCGTCGAGGAAATCCTGGGAGTCAAATAGGCCTTTCCGGAATACCGGACACCCTCCGCCCCCAAGCGATGTTTTTCGGTACCGCCATGCGTTGAGCTTTAACCATGGAGATTTCCCGCGCTGTTGCCGATGTCCGCCCCACGCCGTGGACCGGCCGCTTCGACGGCAATGGCGATGAGCACCGCCGCTGGTGGCAGGCCGTGGCGCCCCACACTCCCGATGCAGCCGCCCCCGGCGCGCGGGACGCGGGCTCCCGGGCCGCCGTCGTCGTGGGCTTCCGCAGTGACGAGGGCGTGCGGCGCAACAAGGGCCGTATGGGCGCGGCCGCCGCTCCGGCGGCCATCCGGCAGGCCCTGGGTCCGCTGGCTTTCCATCTGGACCGGGACGTGTTCGACGCCGGCGACGTGGTTGTGGAGGACGGCTCGGTGGAGGCTGGCTCCCTGGAGGCAGGCCAAGCGCGCGCGGGCCGCGTGATTTCGGAACTGCTCGACGGCGGCAAGCTCACGGTGCTGCTCGGCGGCGGGCACGAAACTGCTTTCGCCAGCTACCTGGGTGTGGCTGGCTCGGAGGCCGTGAGGGGCGGCAAGCGCCTCGGAGTCCTGAACCTCGACGCGCACTTCGACCTGCGGGACGAACCGGTGCCGAGCTCAGGCACGCCGTTCCTGCAGATGGCCCGGGCGGAAGCCGCCGAGGGCCGCGAACTGAACTACGCCGTCGTCGGAATCTCCGAGCCCAACAACACGCGCACCCTCTTCAACACGGCGGACCGGCTGGGCGTGAAGTATCTGCTGGACGAGGAGTGCTCCGCGGAGGCCGTTCAGGAGTTCGTGGCGCGGTTCGTGGACAGCGTGGACGTGCTGTACCTGACGATCGACCTGGACGTGCTACCGGCGTCGGTGGCTCCCGGCGTGAGCGCGCCTGCGGCGTATGGGGTGCCGCTGCCCGTTATCAGCGCGGTGTGCAAGCAAGTTGCCACGAGCGGAAAACTCATGCACCTGGACGTCGCCGAGCTCAACCCCGAGTTCGATATCGACTCGCGGACCGCCAAGGTGGCCGCGCGCTTGGTGAACACGCTGCTGGGGTAGGCGGGGTTAGCCGACGGCGCGGAGCCTGACGGCGATGAACTGGCGGCCGGGGAGCTCCACGCGGAAGCGCCCTTCCACTGCGTCCGGCCGGGTGTCGATGCTCATGTTCCAGGTGTCGATGATGTCCACCTCGTAACGGCGGCCGGCGGGCATCACGAAGTTCCGGTAGGTGGGCTGGTTGAAACCGAAATAGCTGATCTCGTACTCGTGCCGAATGCCGGCGGTGGGGACGTCCCAGGCGCTCGGCAGAGGCTCAAGGAATCCGCCCGGGGTTTCCTCGAGAATGCGGCGCAGGAAAGCGATCCGCTCCGGGCTGCTGCCATGGAATTCGCCGCCCTTGGCCCACCACAGCACGTCAGCAGGGTGCATGTACGTTTCGCCGTGGCCCACGTACCCGCCCCGGACGGCCCCCTCCCAGAACCGCCGGGTCATTTCCTCGCCGGTGATGTTTCCCCAGCCCTGATCAATGTTGCCCTCGTACGCGCACTCGTCGATGACCACCGGTTTGCCCCAGCGCTCCCGCCATTCCCCGGTGAATTCAGCCGTCTTGTGGACGTCCTGGCGCTGGATGCTGCTGTGCGTAACCCATGGCCGGGAGTAGTCGTAGAACGCATGGCAATTGTGGATGGACAGCAGGTGCCCGCTCGGGTCATTGGCCTGGACAATGCCCGCGAAGCGCTCCCAGTCCTCGGTGGTCTTGCGGAACAGGAGATCGTACTCGTTGGCCAGCGACCACCAGATGTTCCGGTGCGAAGCCAACCGGGCCACGACGTACTTCAGGTAGCGGTCATCCTGGCCCGGGCTCATCGTGGAGAAACCCCAGCGGTCGTACGCGTGGAACAGGATGAGGTCCGCCTCGATCCCGAGTTCCTCCAATTGCCCGATCCTGTGTTCCAGGTGCCGGTAGAACTCCGGGTTGGGCCGGTCATAGTCGAAGCCGGCAGCGAGGGATCCTTCGAAGGGGTAGAACTCCGGCTCGTTCTCGTTGAACAGATAGGACTTCGGGAAAACGCACATACGCATCTTGTTGAACGGACCGGCCGCCAACGTATCCAGGGTCTGCTTCTCCAGCGCATCGCCCTGATGGGTCCAGGCGTAGGAGGTAGTGCCGATGGGCAGGTACGGGCTGCCGTCCTCATAGGCGAAGTGGAAGGTCTTGGCCACCCGGACCACGCCCTTCGTCCCGGCAACCGGCTCGCGGGCCGTGAACGCGCCGGTAACGCCGTCCAGCGAGCGCGCGTTGCTGGTGGTGGTGAACGTCCACTCCCCCGGGCCCGGAACCAGGAGCCGGACCTTGTAGCTCCCGTCGCCGTCGTAGAAACCGGGCACACTGAGCGTTTCACCTGACGGAGAAGTGAACACGGCCCGGAGTTCGACGTCGGTGAATGGGTTGCCGTGCGAGGGACCGGCCAGGGTGAGCTCGAAGCGCTCCTGGGCGGCCGCCGTCGTCGGGTACTCCGCCCCCGCGCTGCCGCGCACCACTGAGCCGGGCTCATAGTCCCCCGCCGGAGCGGGAAGATCGGCCGCCGCCTCGGCGGCCCGCTGGGCTGCAAGATCCTCGGGTTCCAACTCGCCGAGGAGGCGCAGGATCTCCGCGGTTTCCCCGGGCTTCCCCTGCAGGGCCTCCTCTGTTCCCAGGATGGTGCCCACCTCGTGGAAGTAGAGCGTGTGCAGCGCCGGGCTGTTCACAAGCGTGGGGACGCGTTCGCTCAGGATGCGGTTTCCTTCGGCGTGCCGCATCACGAAGTACAGGGGGCTTTCAGCGGTGAAAGTGGTCATCTTTGCCTTCTCGGTTCGGGGTTCTCAGGTCAGTGTTCTCGTGGAGTAAGGGGCGGGACATCGGTGCGTGTGCCGCTCAGTGCCGACAATGCGGAGCCGATCTCTCGCTTGATGGGCGCTGGAGTGAAGATCAGCCCCTGGTTCAGGGACGTCTGGCGGTACCAGACGGTGTCCTTGCGGAATTGGGCGGCCGCGGCGGGATCGTGCGCGTCGATGGCCTGCCACACTGCCGCGTAGGCCCCGGGATCGTCCATGATGGCGGACAGCGGCGAGTCCAAGGACACGGCACCGTACGCCGCGGCAGGAGCGGCGTCGGGCACGTCCCAGGCGTACCGGCCGGATCCCACTTCGAACTCCTCGGATCCGTCAGGCAAGGAAACGACGGCGGTGGTCCCCGAAGGCACGACGGCTTCCACGAGGATTCGCTCGCCGGAACGCTTCCAGGCCACGCTGGCCAGGCCGTACGGCGTCTCGTGTGAGGTGCCGGCATGCTGCAGGCTCCGGAGCGGACGCGGAGCGATGTGCTGTTTCCGGTAGCCCGGCGCAGCAGGAGCCAGGCCGGCAACGGTCCGGTGCATCCAATCGGCAATGGCGCCGAGCGCGTAGTGGTTGAAGGAGGTCATTTCGCCGGGGTTGACCGTGCCGTCCTCCAGGATGGAGTCCCAGCGTTCCCAGATGGTGGTGGCGCCCTGCGTGACGGGGTAAAGCCAGGAGGGGCATTCGGTCTGGGTGAGCAAGCGCTCGGCAGCATCCATGTGCCCGGTGACCGTCAGGGCGTCCGCGATGAGGGGCGTGCCGACGAAGCCGGTGGCGATCCTGTAGCCGCCCAGCCGAACGAGTTCGGCGAGCCGGTCACCAAGTGCCTGGCGTTGGACGGGGTCCGTGCTGATTCCGAACATGAGTGCCAGCGAGTAGGCCGTCTGCGCATCGGAAACCATGCGGCCGGCGGGCGTGACGTATTCGGCCAGGAACGCGCTGCGCACGTCTTCGGCGAGGGCCGAGTATTTGCCGTGGTCGTCGGCGCCCAGCACGGCCGCGGCCTTTGCCGTGAGGTCGAGGGAACGGAAAAGGTAGGCGCTGGCCACGATGTCGCCGTGGGTGCGGGCGGCGCCGGGCTTGTCCGGCGGTGCGGCCGGGTCCAGCCAGTCGCCCAGCTGCATTTGGCCCTGCCACAAGCCGGAGCTGTCCCGGACGCGGAGCAACGCATCAGCCCAATCGCACATGCTTCGGTACTGCCGGCCCAGCAGTCCGAGGTCGCCGAAGCGTTCATAGAGCACCCACGGAACCACCGTGGCGGCGTCACCCCAGGCGGCCACGGGCGATTCCAGCATGCCGAGCACCGCAGGAACCACAATGGGCACCACACCGTTGCGGTGGCTCTGTTCGAGGGCGAGATCCTGCAGCCAGGAGCTGAGGAACCCCAAGGAGTCGTAGAGGTAGCTGGCCGTCGGGCTGAAGACCTGGATGTCTCCGGTCCAGCCAAGGCGCTCGTCCCGCTGCGGGCAGTCGGTGGGCAGCGCCAGGAAGTTGCCGCGCATTCCCCACAGGGCGTTCTCGTGCAGGCGGTTCAACATCGGGTCCGAGCACTCGAACCATCCGGTGCGGCGCATGTCGTTGTGGATGACGACGGCGGTGATCGCCGCCGGGTCCAGCTCGCCTGGCCAGTTGTCTACTTGTGCATAGCGGAACCCGTGGAACGTGAAGCGAGGCTCCCATTCCTCCTCCCCGGAATCCTCCCCGCCGCCGGCGAGGGTGTAGCTGTCCGTAGCGGCAGCCAGGCGAAGCGGACGGAGGGACAGTTCACCATCCTCCAGGACCTCAGCATGGCGGAGTGTGATCCGGCGTCCCGCGTCGCCGCTTACCCGGATCCGGAGGCGGCCCACCAGGTTCTGGCCGAAGTCCAGGACGGTGGCGCCGGAAGGCGTGGTCAGGATTTCCCGGACCGGCAGTTCTTCGATCCGACGGACCGGAGGCGCCACGGCGGGAGTTGCTTCCACCCATGACTTGGAGTCCGCAGCCCTGGAATTCACTGCTCCGGAGTCCAAGCAAGCGGGAAGCCAGCGCGAATCGTCGAAGTCCGGCGATGACCAGCCGGCCTCGATACGCCGCGCATCGAAGGATTCCCCCGCGTAGATGCCGCTGGAAACGAGTGGGCCCGCCGTGGTGCCCCGCCACTCCGGGCCGCTGGCCACGGTTTGACGTGTGCCGTTGGCGTATTCGAGATGCAGTTCCACTTTGACGGCCGGTTGCTCGCCGTAGAACGGTGTGGCGAAGCCGTGGAAGCCGTACTTTTCGGTGTACCAGCCTCCCGCGAGCCACACACCAATGGCGTTGGCCCCCGTTTTAAGGAGCGCGGTGACGTCGGTGGTTTCGTGGTTGAGGCGGTCAGCGTAAGCCGTCCAGCCCGGTTTCAGAACCTGGTCATCCACTTCCGAGCCGTTGATTTCGGCCTGGTAGACACCGTGCGCGGTGGCGAAGAGGGTGGCTTTGGCCAAGCCCGTGCCCACCGTGAATTCGTGCCGCAATTGGCCGGGCTGCCCGAGCGGAATCTCCGCCCGGGAAAGGACGGGCAGGCTGATCGCTTCGGCCTGCCACGGCCCTTCAAGGTAGCCACCCGCCAAAGCCAAGGGTGCGCTCCAAGCCGTGGTGCCGCCGTCGTTCCCCGAGACGCGCACCTCGACTGCCACCTGCTCCCCGGCGTCGATGGCCTCAAAAGGCCACTCCACCAGCACCGAGTCAGGGCCTTCGTGCACTGCCGACTCGACAGCCCCCGCACGGGTCAGCCGCAGTTCGGCACGGGTCTGCTGCCAATCGGTGCTCTCCGTGGCGACGACCCAGCTGAGCCGCGGCCGCGGATTGGCCACGAAGGCGGTATCGGTCCGGTACTCAGCGCTGAACCGGCTGACAGAAGCCTGGCGGAGACCTGCTGGCTGCGGTGCCAGGGATGTTGATGTCACGGAGGGGCCTTTCGGAAGCGGTGGGTGGATGGGCGCTGGAGTTTCTACTGTGGTTCGCGGCCTTCGCTACGGAACCAGTCGAACGTGACCGCGCCGCGGCTCGCGAAGACGCCGGCAACGCGTCCCGTGAAGGAGGCTGCGGTTTCCGCCGAGAGGTAGCGGCCGTCCAGTTCGGCCAAGGTGAGCAGTTCGCCGTCGACGACTGCCTGGAGGGCGATGGTGTCCGAGCTCAGGTGCCCGAATCCCGCGCCCGAATCCGGCTGTCGGGTTGCGATGCGAAGTTCCAGTGGCCCGGCGGGAACCTGTCGCGTCCAGCTTTCTTCGATCGAGGAGATCCGGGCCCGCGCCGTCAGGGTGGTTCCGCTCAGTTCGATCGAATAGTGGTGTGCCTCGTCGTAGCGGACGGCGAGGCCGCCGGCATTCCTTCCCCCGTCAAGGGGGTCCAGGTCCTCGGACGATCCGGTGTCCACCAGCGCGGAGATGGTCTCCACCTGGTACCGCTGGCGGCGGCCCAGGAAGGAAGGCCGTGGATCGTCCAGGCCGGCGCCGTCGCTGACCAGGGTGAGGCGCCCGGGGTTCTTCTCGGTGGAGGCGAACGTGCCAGGGAATCGCCGCACGGCGATCCAGCCGCCGTCGAGCTCGGCGTCCGTAAAGTTGTCCTCGAACTCGCCGCCGCCCGGGCGGGGGTTGAGGATGACGGGTTCGACGACGGGCCAGCCGTCCTCCCACGTGACCGGGGTGATGAAGGTTTCCCGGCCCAGGGCGGAGAAAGCCCGGGTCATGCCCTTGGGCCGCATGCCCAAGAGCACCATGGCCCAGCCGCCGTCGGGCGTCTGCACGAGGTCGCCGTGGCCGGTGTTCTGGATGGGACGCTCGGTGCTGCGGGCGCTCAAGATGGGGTTGGCCGGGTTGCCCTCGAAAGGACCGGCCGGCGAGGTTCCGCGGGCAATGCTGACGCTGTGTCCGCGCTCGGTCCCGCCTTCGGCGATCATGAGGTACCAGTAGTCGCCATGCCGGTAAAGGTGGGGCGCTTCCGGGAACATCAGTCCGGTCCCGGACCACACGCTACGGGGCACCTCAAGGGCCTTGCCGGTTTCCAGATCCACGCGGACTTGGAGGATGCCGCCGTGCTCGCCGATGTTCCCGGTGACGGTGTCGAGTCCCGAGTACGTCATGTAGGCGGTGCCGTCCTCGTCCCAGGCAAGGTCCTGGTCGATGCCGATGGCGCCCTCAATGGCGAGTCCGTCGCTCCATGGCCCGGCAGGGTCCTCTGCCGTGAACACCAGGGTCCCGCGTGCCATGGCGTCGGTGACGGCGACGTAGAAGAGGCCGTCGTGGAAACGGATTGTGGGTGCCCACGCGCCTCCAAGGGTGGGCACGTCCCTTGAATCGAGCTGCCCTTCCCGGTCCACCACGTGGCCGATCCGGTCCCAGGTGACCAGGTCGGTGCTGTGGTAGACCGGAATGCCGGGGAGGTATTCGAACGTGGATGTCGCGAGGTAGTAGTCCTCGCCGACCTTGACGATGCTGGGATCGGGGTTGAAGCCGGGAATCAGTGGGTTGGGGAAGTTCATGCAGCGCCGTCCTGGTTTGAGTCGGTCAGGGTCTCGTCGGTCAGGGTGAGAACGGTTTCGAGCGGCAGTTCGGTGACGGAGGTGCCGATGCGCAGGCGGTAGTCACCGGGTTCGTAGGTCCAGCCGTTGTCCCAGTAGGCCAGCAGCCGGGTGGGCACGTCGATCACCGCGGTGCGGGTTTCGCCGGGTTCGGCCCATACGGGGGCGCAGGCGACGAGCCAGCGCACGGGACGGTCCACGGCGGAGCCGGGCCGTTCGGCGTAGACCTGCACCACCTGCTTGCCGGGGCGGGTGCCGGTGTTGGTGAGGGCCACCGTGAGGGGCACGACGGCGCCGGGCACCGCCGCTGCGGGGGCTTCGGCTGTGTCGAGGGTCCAACGGGTGTAGCCGAGTCCGTGCCCGAATTCGTACGCCGGAGCGGCTCCTGCCTTCAGCCAGGCCCGGTAACCGATGTGGATCCCCTCGGTATAGGCCAGTTCCCCGTTCGCGTCCGGGGTGGTGTTCAGGACCGGCACGTCCTCCTGGGCCCCGGGCCAGGTGGTCGGAAGCCGGCCCCCGGGCTCGGCCGCGCCGGTGAGGATGTCGGCGAGGGCGGTGCCGAATTCCTGCCCGCCGAAGTACCCGATCAGGATCGCCGCCACCTCGTCCCGCCAGGGCAGCAGCACCGGGGACCCGGAGTTCACCACCACCACGGTGCGCGGGTTGGCCGCGGCGACGGCGCGGACCAGGCGGTCCTGCAGGCCCGGAAGCTCCAGGGTGGTGCGGTCGTAGCCTTCGGATTCGACGCGCGAGTTCGTGCCGACGACGACGATGGCGACATGCGCCGCTTTCGCCGCTTCGACGGCGTCGTTGATGAGTGCCTCGGGGTCGGTGTTGTCCGCTTCGAGCCCGATGGTCACAGCCAGGGCGTTGCCCAGGGCGCCGGCGCGCCCGGCGAGGTCCAGTTCCACCGTCACTTCCAGCGGAACACCCGCCGTGGCCTCGACCGGGACGGAAGCGGAGGGCGGGGCCAGGAACGCCGCACCCAGGTCCGTGCCCGTGGCCTCGATGGACGCCTCATGTGCCAGGACCCCGTCCACGAAGATCCGCCCGTGCCCCACGGTGGAAAAGCCCAGCCGGATGGTGCCGGTCTCCTCGGGCGTGTAGTGGGTATGGAACTGGACCATGGAGGACTCCGCGATCGGGGCATCCCCGCCGAACCAAACCAGCGCGGTGGAGCGGCGGTCCTCCGCGAACAGTTCCTTGCCCGTGGAGGCAAAGAAGCGCACCCGCAGCCCCGGCTCGCCCGTGACAGGGTTCCTGAGCTGTTCCAGGGGCAGTTCGGCGATGCCTTCCTGCACCACCGCGCCCACGGTGTAGCTGACGTTCTCCGGCCTGAACGCCGCACGGATCCCGTCCAGCGGGGTGACGATCCTTTCCGGGACCACGGTCGCGGACCCGCCGCCCTGGGTCCTGGCATGGCGGGCATTGTGCCCGATCACCGCGACGCCGGTCACGGAGGCGGGAGCCAGCGGCAGCACGCCGTCGTTCTTCACCATCACGGTCCCGGCCACCGACGCTTCCCGGGCGAACGCTACCGGGTCCTCCCGCTCCGCCGGTTCCGCCGCCACGGGTTCGAAGCCCTCCAGGGCGCCCACCCGGGCGGCGAGCTGCAGGATCCGCAACACCTTCCGGTCAACCGCAGCCTCCGGAACCGTGCCGCACTTCACCGCCAGCACGAGCGCCGAACCCCAGGGACCGTCCGGACCCGGCATCACCAGGTCCTGGGAATGCTTCGCGCTCTCCACGCTGCGCACCGCGGTCCAGTCGCTGATCACCACACCATCGAAACCCCACTCAGTATTCAGCGGTGATTCCAGCAGCTCGTTCTCCGTGGCCGTGGCACCGTTGACCGAGTTGTACGCGCTCATCACCAGCCACGCCTTCGAGTCCACAATGGCCTTCTCGAACGCCAGCAGGTACAGCTCCCGCAAGGGCCGCTCCCCCACCTTCACATCCACCGTGAACCGGTCCGTCTCCGAATCATTGGCCACGTAATGCTTGGGGGTCGCCCCCACCCCGTTGCGCTGCACCCCCGCCACATACGCCGCGGCGAGCTCAGCGGTCAGGACCGGGTCCTCGCTGAACGCCTCGAAATGCCGGCCACCCAGCGGGGAACGGTGCAGGTTGATCGTCGGGCCCAGCACCACATCGACCCCCTTGCGCCGGGCCTCCACCGCCGACGCAGCCCCCAAACGGTCCGCCATCGCAGGATCCCAGGAAGAGCTGATCGCCGTCGCGGACGGGAAATTCATCGACGGCGCCCGCTCATCCCACACCTCGCCCCGCACCCCCGTGGGCCCGTCCGAGAACAACATCCGCCGCAGCCCGATCTTCTCCACAGGCCACGTGGTCCAGAAATCCCGGCCCGTCAGCAACCGCACCTTCTCCTCCAGGCTCAGCCGGGCCAGCAGGGACTCGAGGCGTTGGTCGATGGTCTGGTCGGTGAGGAGTTCCATGGTGGCTTTCTTGTCTGTCTTGGGGGATGAAGTGTCGATGCTCATGCGGTGGCACCCGTGGTGACTGCGGCTACTGCGGCTTCGCGCTGGGCGGCAATGATGTCCCGGTACCAGTACGCGCTCCACTTGGGGATGCGGGCCTGGGTGCCGTAGTCCACGTAGACCAGGCCGAAGCGTTTGTCGTAGCCTTCGGCCCATTCGAAGTTGTCCATGAAGGACCACGCGAAGTAGCCGCGGACGTCCACGCCGTCGGCGATCGCCTCGCCTACCGCGGAAATGTAGCCGCGCAGGTAGTCGATGCGTTCGGGGTCGCGGACCTCGCCGTTCGGATCCACGTAGTCGTGGAACGTGACGCCGTTTTCCGTGACGTACAGAGGAAGGGAGGTGTATTCGGCGGCGACCCGCTTGAGTACCGCTTTGAGTGCCACGGGCGTATTGGACCAACCGAACGACGACGGCGCCGGCAGCACGTGCGTCCAGCTTGCCCCTCCCGGGGCTGCTTCGTCCGCGGAAACCAGCATGTTGGTGTAGTGGTTGATTCCGGCAAAGTCCCCGGGTGCCGAGATGATGGCCAGGTCCCCGGGTTGGACGAGGTCTTCGGCCGAGGCATCCTCACCGGTGGCGGTCAGCCCGTACTGGCCGTAGGCCGCAAGGGTGGACTCGGCGTAGCGGCCCCGGTAGACGGGGTCCAGGAAGATCCGGTTGCTGACGGCGTCCCAGTATTCCGTGGCCTTGCGGTCGGCTTCGGAATTGCTCGCCGGGTTGAGGTTGCCGATGATATTGGTGATGCCCACCTTGGCCTCGGGGCGGCGGGCACGGAATTCGGCCAACGCCAGGCCGTGGGCCAGGAGCAGGTGGTGGGCTGCGCGCACGGCGAGGCGGTCGTCCTTGATGCCTGGGGCCTGCATGCCCCAGGAGTGGCCAAGGAAGGCCGCGCACATCGGCTCGTTGATGGTGATCCAGTGCTCGGCAAGGTCACCCAACGCCTCGGCCACGAGCCCTGCGTACTCCCCGAAACGGTGGGCAGTACGCCGGGCCGGCCAGCCGCCGTCGTCCTGCAGTGCCTGTGGCAGGTCCCAGTGGTAGAGCGTCACGTACGGGGTGATGCCGCGGGCGGCGCAGCCTGCCAGCAGGTCACGGTAGAAGCGCACGCCTTCGGGGTTGAGCGGGCCGACGCCGGTGGGCTGCAGCCGGGACCAGGACAAGGACAGCCGGTAAGACGGGATGCCCAGCTCCACCATGAGGTCAAGGTCCTGTTCCCAGCGGTGGAAGTGGTCGCAGGCGATGTCCCCGTTGTCACCGTGGATGGTGGTGCCCGGCTCGTGGGAGAAGGTGTCCCAGATGCTCTGGCCGCGTCCGCCCTCGTTGACGGCACCTTCGATTTGGTACGCGGCGGTGGCCACGCCCCAGGCGAAGTCGGCGGGAAACGTTGCGGCCGGGGAGAGTTCCGGGCTCGCGGACAGTGGCGGCTGAGTCATGGGCTCGCCTTTCGTGGGTCTGTGTTGTTCTGAAGGTGGGGCTGGCAGCGGGTCAGGCCACGCCGGCCTGGACGTTCTGCTGGTGCTGGATGTCCAGCAAGCGCAGGCGGTCGGCGCGGCGCTGGGCTTGCCGGTCCGGATCGGGGACCGGGGCGGCCATGAAGAGCCTCTGGGTGTAGGGATGCTCCGGTTCTCCGGTGACTTGCTCTCCGTCGCCCCATTCGACGATTTCGCCGTGATACATCACGGCGACGCGGTGGCTGAGGTGGCGGACCACCGCGAGGTCATGGGAGACAAAGAGGTAGGCGACGCCGGTGCGTTCCTGGATCTCGATGAAAAGGTCCAGCACCGTGGCTTGGGTGGAGAGGTCCAGGGCCGAGACGGGTTCGTCGCACACGATCAGCTTCGGATCCAGTGCCAGGGCCCGGGCGATGGCGATGCGTTGGCGCTGCCCGCCGGAGAACTCGCGCGGCAGCCGGTGGGCGGCGCCGTGCGGCAACCGGACCTGGTCCAGCAGCTCGGCGACCCGCTTGTTGGCGGCCTGGCGTTCCACTTTCCGGACCGTGAGCGGCTCGGTGAGGATCTGCTCGATGGTCATGGACGGGTTGAGCGAGGTGTACGGATCCTGGAACACCACCTGGATCTCGTGGCTGAGCTCCTTGCGCTGGGCGCGCGTGGCTTGGGAGATTTCCTGGCCGCGGTATTTAATGCTTCCCCCGGTGACCGGGGCGAGCCCCAGCACGGCGCGGCCCAGCGTGGTCTTGCCGGATCCCGACTCCCCCACCAGGCCCACCGTCTCGCCGGGGCGGATGTCGAGGGAAACGCCCTTGAGGGCCTTGAACGGTTCCTTCCGGAAGCCCTTGAGGGGATATTCGACGACGACGTCCCGGACGTCGAGCAGTGTTTCGGTCATGGCTTCACTCCTGTCAGGCTGGTGAGGGATCCGTCGGTGCTTGCACCGTTTGTGCGGGGACCAGCGGCGCCCAGCGGGCCGCGCGGTGCCGCATCCTCGAGGATCGCTTCCAACAGTTGCCGGGTGTACGGGTGGCGGGCGTCCTTGAAGATGGTCCGGACGGGCCCGGTTTCCACGACGCGGCCTGTCTGCATCACGGTCACGCGGTCGCACAGATCGGCGACGACACCGAAGTTGTGGGTCACCAGGATGACGCCCATTTTCAGCTCGTCCTGGAGTTCGCGCAGCAGGTCAAGCACTTCGGCCTGCACCGTGACGTCCAATGCAGTGGTGGGCTCGTCCGCGATAAGCAAGTCCGGCTCACAGGAGACCGCGCCGGCGATCAGCACCCGCTGCGCCATGCCTCCGGAGATTTCATGCGGATAGGCGTTGAAGGTCCGTTCGGGGTGGGGAATCCCCACTTTGGCCAGCAGAGCCAGTGCACGCTTCCGGGCTTCCGCTTTGGAGATGCCGAGGCATACCCGCATGGGCTCCATGAGCTGGCTGCCGATCGTGAAGGCGGCGTCCAGGTTGCTCATGGGTTCCTGCGGGATATAGGCGATGCGCTGGCCGCGGACCTTCGTCATTTCCTTCTCGGAGAGGCGGGCCAGGTCCGTGCCGTCGAAGACGATGGAGCCGCCGGTGACGCGTCCGCCCTGCGGCAGGAGCCGGAGGATCGAGAAGGCGGTCTGGGTCTTGCCCGAGCCGGACTCGCCCACCAGCCCGTGAACCTCGCCCCGGCGGACCGTGAGGCCCACATGGTTCACCACGTGGGTGGTGGAACCATCGGGCTGGTCGTAGCCGACGCCCAGGTCGGTGACCTCCAGAAGGACCTCACCGGCGCTAGCAGTGCGTGCACCGGCGGGTGTTTCGGGATGCACCACGGTCGGCTCGCCGCGCTTGGCGGCGGCTTCTGCGGCGTCGACGACGGCGGCCCCCTTGCGGCGGCGCTTGACCGGCCCGCGGCTGCGCTCGAGTTCGTCGCGCATCGCATTGGCCAGCAGGGTCAGCGCGATGCAGACGACGCCGAGGACGAGGCTTGGCCACAGGACAAGGGTGGGTGCCTTGTAGAGGTTGATGAAGCCGTCGTTGAGCATGCTCCCCCACGTGGGGATGTTGAGGTCGCCCAAGCCGAGGAATTCCAGGCCGGCCTGGATGGCGATGGCGATGCCAAGGACCATGGCGGACTGGATGATGACGGGTGCGCGCACCACGGTGAGGATGTGGCGGCCGATGATCCGGAAATCACTGAGCCCGGAGACCCGTGCCGCGTCGACGTACAGTTCGTTGCGCACCGCCGTCACGCAGGCGTACACCAAGCGGAAGTAGGCCGGGGAAAGCAGGACGCCGAAGATCATCATGGACAACCACATCGATGGCCCCACGACGGCCCGCGCGGCCAGCAGGATGACGATGCCGGGCATCGCCATGAGCAGGCCGGTGAGCCATGAGGATACCGAATCGAACCAGCCGCCGTAGTATCCGGCCACCAGGCCGCCCGTGACGCCGATCGCGACGGCGACAACCAGCGCCAACAGCGCCCCGGCCAAGCTGAACTGTCCAGCGAAGAGCAGACGACTGAAGACGTCACGGCCGGCACTGTCCGCACCCAGCACGTGGTCAGGGCCGGACTTGGCCAGGACCGCCTGCAGGCTGGCCAGCCCTGGGTCGTGCGTTGCGAGCACAGGTGCCAGCACCGCGGCCAAAGCCACGACCGCGAGGACCAGCATGGATACGGCGCCGGTGGGGTTCGTGAGGAGCTTGCGGAACAAGGAGACTTTGGCTGCCTGGGTGGGCAGTGCGATGGAAGTGTCGATCATGACAGCCGAACTTTCGGGTTGAGCCAGCCTTGGGCGAGGTCGATGATGAGGTTGACGATCACCACGATGGCGGCGGTGGCGACGACGACGCCCATCACCACCGGGATGTCCCCCTGGCTGGTGGCGGCAACGGCGATCTGCCCGAGGCCGGGCAGGGCGAAGATCTGTTCAACGATCACGGCACCGCCGAGCAGGCCGATGAACTGGACCGAGAGGACTGCCAGGGCAGGACCGCCGGCGTTGCGCAGCACGTGCCTGTACACCACCCGGTTGAAGGAGAGGCCGCGGGCCCGGAGCGTGCGGACATAGTCCTGGCGGAGCGCATCGATCAGGGATCCCCGGACCTGCTGGACCACCGAGGCGATACAGCCGATCGAAAGGGCGATGATCGGCAAGGTGACCGTAGCCGCCCAGCCGCCGAACGACGTCGTAATCGGTACATAGCCGGTGGCCTTGAACCACTTGAGGTTCAAAGCGAACAGGGACACGAGTCCCAAAGCGATGAGGAAGCCGGGAATCGCGAATCCCAGGACGCCCACGAACTGGACCACGCGGTCCACCCAGCCCCGGCGCACTGCGGCCAGGACAGCGATGACCACGGAGATCACGGCCGCGATGATGGTGGCGCCCAACACCAGGGAGAGGGTCACCGATACCCGGCTGGTGACGCCGGTGCTGACCAGTTGGCCGTTGAACCACGAGCGTCCAAGGTCGCCGGTGACGGCGTGGGTGAGCCAATCCCAGTACTGGACCACGAGCGGGCGGTTCAGGCCCAGCTGGGAAGCCTTCAGGGTCACCTGGGCCTGGCTGGCTGTGGGGCCCACGATGCGGCGGGCGATGTCGCCGCCACCCGCGTACAGCAGCAAGTAGGCGACCGTTGTAATGACGAACAGCAGGAGGACGCCCGAAAGCAGGCGGCGCAGCACGAAACGGTACATCAAAGTTCCTTAAGGGAAGGTTCCTGGGGCCGCCGGGCCCGGACCACGGCTTGGGTCAGCGCGTGGTCCGGTCCCGGCGGCTGTCCGCTAGGAGGCGGGAGAGAAGGACCAGATGAACGGGTAGGCGTTACCCGTCTGGACCTCGACCTTGGTCTTGGCGTCGGTGACGAAGCTGGACTGCGGGCGGTACCACGGAGCGAACCATGCCTGCTCCACGATGTATTTGTTCAGTTCCTTCGCGGCGGCCGTCTGCTCATCCGTAGAACCGACATGGATCTTGTTGATCAGCTTGTCCACCTTCGGGTCCTCGTACTTGTACGGGTTCCACGGGGCACCGGGAGCGATCTTCATGTTGATCAGCTGCCAGTCGGACTGCTGCTCCAGGATCATGTAGCTCACGCCATACTTCGGCGCCAGGAGGTCGGCGATGAAGTTGTTGCCGGTGTCCGTGAACTCAGCCGTGATGCCGACATCCTTGAGCTGCTGGGTGATCAGAGCCGGGAGGGTGTTGCCCATGAGCGCCGAGGACGGCAGCTTCAGGGTCAGCCCGCTGGCGTATCCGGCCTGGGCAAGCAGTTCCTTGGCCTTGGCAGGGTTGTAGGCGTAGCGGGAGTCCAGGGACTTGTCATAGGCAGCCGACGACGGCGGGAACACCTGGGTGGTCAGCTCGCCATAGCCCTGGCCGATTGACTGCAGCATCGCCTTGGTGTCGAAGGCGTAGTTGAGTGCCTGCCGGACGCGGACGTCCTTGAGCGCGGGGTTGGTGGTTCCGGCCCGGTCAAACAGGATGAGCCCTGCCCAGTTCAGCTGGAGTGGGTTGACCTTGTACCCGGCAGCCTGGATCTCCGTGAGCGTGTTGTTGTCGGCGGTGTTGGCGGCGTTGAGCTGTCCGGACTTGATGGCGTTCAGCAGGGAGGTCTGGTCACCGTAGACGTTGAGGACAAGGTTGTCGTAGTGCACCAAACTCTTGTCCCAGTAATTCGGGTTGCGGTGGTAGCTGTAGGACGTGCCGGTCACGGTGGCGGCGGTATCCAGCACATACGGACCGGAGCCGACGGGCTTGGTGGCGATGTCCGCGTTGCCGAAGGACGCCGGGCTCTGCATGAAGGACGCATCCTTGGACAGGTAGTTCAGGAACGCCGGGTCCGGGGCGGACAGGGTCAGTTCCAGCGTGGTTGCGTCCACGGCCTTGGCGGTCTTCAGGGCTGCCATGAACTGTGCATCCGGAGACGTTCCTGCCTTGAAGCGCTCAAGGTTCTGCTTCGCGGCGTCGGCATTGAAGGGGGTGCCATCGGTGAACTTGACGTCGTCACGCAGGGTGAGCGTCAGGACGGTCTTGTCCGCGTTGTACTTCCAGTCTTTGGCCAGCATCGGCACGAGCGAACCATCCGGCTTCATCCGGATCAAAGTGTCGTACACGGCCTGGTAGAACGGCGACAGGTTGGCGAACTCGGACTGGTTTGCAGCGAAGGTCTTGGGCGCCAACAGCGCGCCCAGGGTCAGGGTTTGGGAGGACTGGTCCTGGGGGGCGGCGGCTCCGCCACCACCACAAGCAGTGAGCCCCAGGGCAACAGCCGCAATGACTGCGGCCATTCGCTTGGATCGGAACATCTTTGGTCCCTTTCACGATCAGTGGCGTCCACCATGGACGGCCATTGGGAAAGACCGTAACATCAAAAACCTAGTGACCACTAGGTTTTTGCCGAACTTCTTGAATCGTTATGAAATGTGACGATGCGCACAGTGGTTGACCAATTGATGGACTTATTGAAAATCGACGTTGTTAGGGTTGATCCATGAAAGAGACGGCGGGCGGCATCCAGCCCGAAACGGTGCGCCGAGGGCGCCGCGGGACTTATGCCAAGACGGAGGCCCGGAGGCAGGAAATCCTGAAGGCCGC
Organism: Arthrobacter sp. FW306-1B-F12A; assembly: GCF_058781865.1. Classification (NCBI taxonomy): domain Bacteria; kingdom Bacillati; phylum Actinomycetota; class Actinomycetes; order Micrococcales; family Micrococcaceae; genus Arthrobacter; species Arthrobacter sp. FW306-1B-F12A. Next base: position 54,484 of record NZ_JBYSXD010000003.1, on the reverse strand, counting down.
CTTCGACGTCTTTTCATCCTCGGGATACCGCTCGGGCTCGCTGAAGGACGTGGCGGACAAAGTGGGCCTGACCCAAGCAGGGCTCCTGCACCACTTTCCCAGCAAGGAAGCCTTGCTTGAGGCAGTCTTGACCTTCCGCGACGACGAGTCCGCGATCTACACCGGGGCCTTGGATGCCAAGGGTGCGGACTTGCTGCACGCCATGGTGGATCTGACCCGGCACAACACCACCATCCCAGGCCTCGTGGCGCTGTACTGCGTACTGTCCGCGGAAGCCACTGACCCCGAGCACCCGGCCCACGAGTACTTTCTTGAACGGTACGAGCGGGTACGCGGCTTGCTGAGCGATGCTTTCTCGCACATGGCGGACGAAGGCACGTTACGGCCCGGCGTCGCGCCTGCCGCAGCGGCACGCCAGCTGACCGCGCTCATGGACGGCTTGCAGGTCCAGTGGCTTCTCGACAACGATTCCGTGGACATGCCCTCCGAAGTCGCGGCCTACTTGAATGCCGTCACGACCGAGAGCTTCTAGCCCAACTAACTCGCAGTAAGTGTCGTTATGAGCCCTCAAAACGACATCTACTGCTAGTCAGTTGGGTGGGCCGGGGGCTCAGGCGTCACAGCGCCGTCAGGCCACCGTCCACGGTAAACAGCCCGCCAGTGGCGTACGCGGAATCGTCGCTGGCGAGGAACACCATGATGCCCTCGACGTCGGCCGCGGTTCCGGGGCGGCCGAGCATCGTGGAGTTGACCAGGCCGGCACGGCTCACGGGATCGTCCGCGATGGTCTGCACGAGCGGGGTCTCGGTGTAACCGGGCACTACGGTGTTGACCCGGATTCCGGCTGCGGCATAGTCCGCCGCCACGACCCGCGCCAAGCCATGCACCCCGGCCTTGGAACTCGTGTACGCTGTGAAGGTCTGCCCGCAGGCCACCACCGCGGTGGGACTGCCGGTACAAATGATCGATCCGCCACGGCCTTCCATGGCCCGGACTGCGTGCTTGAGTGTGAGGAAGGCCCCGCGCTGGTTGATGGCGACGGTTTTTTCCCAAACCGCCAAGTCCAGGTCCCCGACACGGGCGTCCTGCCCGAACAACTGCACCCCGGCATTGGCCACGACGACGTCGAGCGGTCCGTCTTCCTCCACGGCAGCGTAGGCCGCAATGACGCTGGCTTCGTCCGAGATATCCATGCGCAAAGCCTGCGCCAGGGCCGATCCTGTGACAGCAGCCGCCTTCTCGGCGGCTTCCAGATTGATGTCGGCGAAGTGCACGCGGGCGCCCTCGGCAACGAAGCGCTGGGCCACGGCCAGCCCGATGCCCGAGCCTGCTCCCGTGACAAGGGCGGTCTTGCCGTCTAGCCGTTTACTCATGGTGGTTCCTCTTTCGGTTCAGTCGACGCGGCGGACAACAGCAGTCCACGGCTCAAGTTCAAGATTGGTGGTGTGGCTACCCGGGAGCCGGACGACGACGCTCAGCGCTTGGGCAGTGAGGTTGGCGGCAAACAAAACCGTCCGGCCGCCGTCGCGCACGGGATACAGCACGACGCCGGGCACCTCGCCAGCTACCTCAAGGACCTCGCACCCGCGCACGGCGGCGAGGGCGGCCAGCAGCTCGCCCGCGGGCGTGAGGCCGCCGGGTCCGCGAATCCCGCGCGGTCCCGTTGCCTCGAAATAGCTGACGGATTCGACGCCGGGAACGCTGAGCGCTGCGATGCTGCCCAGCAGCCAAGCGGCCGTGAAACCCTCGGGCTGCAGCGGGTCCGTGGCCATGGCTTCGCGTGCCGCATCGTCACCCTCTGTGGCGACGGCGTTGAACCGCGCCTTCAGGGTCACCGGGCCGAGGTGCAGCGGCCGCCCCGGGCCGATCCGGAGGGCATTGAGGGCGACAAGACGCTGCATCGGCAGGGTTTCGACGACGTGTGGCACCTCGGTGGCGTGCATTTGCGGCGTGATGCTGAAGGACACGGCGTCGGCGTCCAAGGGGAAGCGGTCCGCATTGCGGTTCAGCTCGGTGAAGTGCGACCGCGCTCCAGCAAGGAGTGCGCCCGTAAATCCGCGCCGCCGGGCCTCATCCCTGAGTTCAGCCCAGAGCTCCGGCTCCGTGACGTGGCTGGAAGCGTCGAACACCGCGAGCCGCAGCACCTTGTCCAAGGGCAGGAGCTCGAGGAGTTCCCCGATGCGCTGCGGCGAATCGACGGAGAGCCGCACATCCAGCGGAACGTTCAGGTCCGTTGCCTCATCCGCGGCCCCACGGACCGTGCGCTCATTGTCCGGTCCGGGTGCCAGCTCCAGAAGCAGGGCGTCCAGGCCGGGGATGGGCTCGGAGCGGGTTCTGGGTGCTGTGGCCGAAGTAGCCGAAAGCGAAAGCGCCGGCACCCGGGCCGTGCCGCCGTCGAGCACGGTGAGGACACTTTCTGGCTGCCGAACTGACGACGGCGCGGCGGACCCGGAAGTCACCGTCAGGAGCACCGACTGGTGGACGCGATCGCCGGCGGAAACTTCCACCGGAAACGGCTTGGACAGCGGCGTGCTGTACGTCTTGAAGGAAGCGTCTGTCCAGTTCCGTTGGTCTTCGGTCTCGAAGACGTCGCCGTGGAAGTCGAGCCTGAACCGGGTTCCGTCGCGCTCCCACTCCATGGAAGAAAGGTCCATGAAGGGCTGGTGCGGACTGATGTCCACGGGGAAGAACGACGGCGTGCTGGCGCCACCGGGACTGCCGATGGTCACCGCGCGGCCGGCGTCGTCGGGGCGGTGCAGCACCACGAGTCCGATCCGGTTGCTGCGGAAGGCAGCGGGAGCGACGCCGTCGAACGTCACTTTGACGCTGTTCTTCGTGAAGTGGATGGCGAGCTCGCCGGTGTAGCTGGAGCCGAAACCGGCGAAGTCGATGTCGAGCAGGAGGGTGACACCGCCGTCGCGGGAGTGTTGCGCGACCCTGCTGACCGTGGGCACGAGGGTGCGCCAGTCGTGATCGCGGACCACTGCGCGAATGGCCCGCAGTACTGGCATGCCGTTGAACGTGATGTCCGAGAGTTCATCGTTGCGAAGCTCGGCCCCCCAAGCTGCTGCTTCCACCGTTTCCGATGGGGCGAATAGCCTGGCGTGGTTTTCGTCGTTGAGCACAGCGGGCCTTTGCAGCGGGGACAGAAGTAAGCGGGGTCGGAATCAATTGTGATGCGGGCCATGCGATGAGTCAACCGGTTGACCAATATTTTAGAACTCGCGCGCTGCAATTAGCGTCGCGGGAGGTCACCTGGAGCAACGCCGCGCAACCCGGCGAAAGGCTTCGAAACCATTATTGGTTCGCGCGCCGCGGCCTGCCTAACCTCGATGCACGTGGTGTACCCGAGAGGCCAGGGAGCTGCCTGCAAAGCAGCGCACGCGGGTTCGAATCCCGCCACCACGTCTCGTGTGTTGTCCTGGGGCGAAACGCCCAGGGGCCGAGCTATTGGGCGGCGTCGTAGCCCGCCAGCAGGCGGCGGGACGCTGTGCCCATGTGCGAGACCATGGCCTCTGTCACCAAGGCGGCGTCCCGGGACTCGAGCGCCTTGAAGATCGCGCGATGCTCGGCGAGCGCGGCGGCGGCATGGCCTTCATCGGTCAGTGCCCGGTCCACCCAGATTCGCAAGAGCGACCTAATGCTCTGCAGGAGTTCCTGGAGGACCTGGTTCCCGGAAGCGGACGCGATTTCCTTATGGAACGCGGCGTCGGCCTCGACGAAAACCGCGAGGTTATCCAGCCCGGCCTCCATCGAATCAAGGTTGGCTCGCATGCGCTCCAGGGCCTCGTGGGTAATACGGGCCGCGGCCAACTGAACCGCCTGGACCTCCAATCCACTGCGCAGCTCCACGAGTTCGCGTGTGCGCGGCTCGCCGAGCATGAGTCCCCAACTGAGGGTGCGGGGCAACAGTTCGGAGACGCCGTCGCGCAAGTAGGTTCCGGACCCCGGCCGGACGATGACGATGCCGAGGATTTCCAACGCGGCCAACGCCTCGCGAACCGCCGAACGCCCGACGCCGAGCGAAGCCGCCAATTGGCGCTCGGCCGGGAGCCGGGTTCCGGCCGCTATGTCGCCGCTGGTGAAGTACGCGAGCAACCTCTCGGCGACCTCGGAGACGACGGAGCCGTGCTCCATCGGAGCAAGGGCTGCCGTCATATGGGCCGCTGCGGCGGCGGAATTCGCTGACATCTTCACAGCGTAGCAACCGGATGACCAATTTCTCCCGCACCGAATTCGTAGGTGCGGGGGTCACGTGAATCCGGCGCGCGAAAATTAAGATCAGTCAACCGGTTGACCAATTTACTCTCTAGGGTTTATGGTTTTTATCACACGCTTAGCTCGGTCCTGAGGCATCGAAGTCCACGGATCGGCACTAAGAAAACCCGAGCCGCCTGGTCCACAGAAGGACAACGCGCTCCGGCAACCTCTAGGAGTCAATGTGGACACCACACAATCGGTGGTCGAAAGATCGGCCATCAAGAAAGTCGCGATCCGGCTGGTGCCGTTCGTCGCCTTGATGTTCTTCATCAATTACCTGGACCGGACGGCCATCTCGTTCGCCGGCCCGAACGGCATGAACAAGGACCTGGCGCTCTCCGCAGCGCAGTTCGGTTTCGCGTCCGGAGTTTTCTTCATCGGCTACATCCTGCTGGAGGTTCCCAGCAACCTTGCTTTGCACAAGTTCGGCGCGCGCCGCTGGCTGGCCCGAATCATGGTCAGCTGGGGCATTGTGTCCCTCGTGTTCACCTTGGTGGGCAACGTGGACCAGCTCTACGTCCTGCGCTTCATTCTGGGTGTGGCGGAAGCCGGATTCTTCCCCGGCGCCATCCTCTTCCTGAGCCTCTGGGTCCCCGCAAAACACCGAAGCAAGATCCTCGCCCTCTTCTACTTGGCACAGCCGTTGACCACGGTGATCGGCGCTCCACTGGCCGGAGCGTTGATCCAGCAGCACGGCGTGTTCTTCGGCCTTGAGGGCTGGCGGTTCATGTTCTTCGGTGTCGCCATCCCGGCGATCGCCATCGGCGTCATCTCCTGGTTCTACCTGGCAGACTCCCCCGCCAAGGCCAAGTGGCTGACGTCGGAGGAAAAGACCTGGCTGACCGGTGCGCTCGAAAAGGAAAAGGCGGCGACTTCTGCCAGCAACAAGCACGTCAGCGTTCGCACCGTGTTCGGCAACGGCCGCGTTTGGATGCTTTCCCTGATCTACTTCGGCTTCATTTACGGCCTCTACGCCCTCGGCTTCTTCCTGCCGACCATCATCAAGGGTTTCGAGTCCCAGTTCGGCACGAAATTCGACGTCTTCCAGCAAGGCCTCATCACAGCCATCCCGTACTTGCCTGCCGCCGTCGCCCTGTACTTCTGGTCCAGGGACGCCACCAAGCGCGGCGTCAAGACGTGGCACATCGCGCTTCCCGCACTGACCGGCGCCGTCAGCATTCCGTTGGCGCTGTTCGCAGGGTCCCCGGCCGCGACGATCGCCGTCATCACCATCACCGCCGTGTCCATCTTCGCGGCCCTGCCGAACTTCTGGACGGTGCCCACGCAGTTCCTCACCGGGGCGGCGGCCGCAGCCGGAATCGCGCTGATCAACACCGTCGGCAACCTCGCAGGCTTCAGCGCCGGCTACATCACGGGTTGGCTCAAGGATTGGACGGGAAGCTACGTGGTGCCCATGTTCGTGGTGGGTGGCTTCATGCTCCTTTCCTCGATCCTCATGGTCGTCCTCAGCCGCAGGGGAAAGGCCAGCGAAGGCGTCCCCGCCGAGGCTCTGGATCCCGCAGGCGCCGGCCACCACGCAGAGCCCTAACCCCCCGCCCGACCTGCCCCCAGGCAGGCGCCAGTTCTCACCATGATTTCCACCGACAGGTCCAGGAGTTCCGCATGACCCGCTTGTTCAATGAACCCGCAGCCTTCGCCGACGAGATGATCGAAGGTTTCGTCGCATCGCACGGCCGCTGGGTACGGCGCGTCTCCGGCGGCGTGGCCCGCAGCACCCGGAGCACTCCCGGCACGGTAGCGCTGGTGATCGGCGGCGGTTCGGGCCACTACCCGGCTTTCGGGGGGCTCGTCGGCCAGGGCCTGGCGCACGGCGCAGCGATGGGCAACCTCTTCGCCTCGCCGTCCGCGCAGCAGGTCTACAACGTGGCCAAGGCGTCGGACAATGGCGGCGGCGTGCTCCTGGGCTACGGCAACTACGCCGGGGATGTCCTGCATTTCACCCAGGCGCAGGAGAAGCTCCGCAAGGAGGGAATCGACTGCCGCAGCATCGCCGTGACGGACGACATCTCCTCCGCCCCCGCAAGCGAGATGCACAAGCGCCGGGGTATTGCCGGGGACCTGACCGTCTTCAAGGTCGCCGCCGCAGCCTCCGAGGCCGGCTACACCATGGACGACGTCGTGCAGATCGCCGAACGCGCCAACCACCGCACCCGTTCCTTCGGCGTCGCGTTCACCGGGTGCACGCTGCCCGGCGCGGAGCGGCCGCTCTTCACCGTCCCCGAGGGCCGGATGGCGGTGGGCATGGGAATCCACGGCGAACCAGGCATCGGCGAAACGGACATCCCGACGGCGGATGAGCTCGCCGAGCTGATGGTCGCCAAGCTCCTTGCCGAAATCCCCGAGGGTGTCCAGATCAGTGGTGCCCGCGTCGTCCCGATCCTCAATGGCCTGGGCAGCGTGAAATACGAAGAACTGTTCGTCGTGTACCGCCGCGTCGCGCAGCTCCTCACTAAGGCAGGACTCGACGTCGTGGATCCGCAGGTGGGCGAGCTCGTGACCAGCTTCGACATGGCAGGCACATCCTTGACCCTCTTCTGGCTGGACGAGGAACTCGAACAACTCTGGCTCGCACCGGCCGACGCCCCAGCCTTCCGCCGCGGCGCGGTCACGGCCCAGGCGCTGGCATCCGACGACGGCGAGCTGGCCGACGTCGAACTTTCCATCCCTGCCGCCACGGCTGAGTCCCGCGCGGCCGCCGTCCGCGTCCTCGCCGCACTTGGCGCCGCCAAGGACGTCGTCGACGCGAACGCCGAGGAACTTGGCAGGATCGACGCGATCGCCGGAGACGGCGACCACGGCATCGGCATGGAACGCGGAGTCCGCGCCGCGGTCGAAGCCGCGGCAGACGCCGTCGTACGCGGCGCCGGTGCGGCCACCACCCTGCACTTCGCCGGAGACGCCTGGGCAGACAAGGCCGGCGGAACCTCCGGCGCGCTCTGGGGCATGGCACTGCGGGCCGTCGGTGACGCCTTGGGGAACGTCAACGCGCCCGACGGCGGTGCTGTCGCCACCGGCGTGGCAGACGCCGCCGCGGCCATCATGAACTTCGGCAAAGCCAAAGTGGGCGACAAAACCCTGGTGGACGTCCTGGTCCCGTTCCGCGACGCCCTCAAAGCCGGCGTGCAGGACGGCCGGTCCCTGACGGACGCGTGGGGCACCGCCGTCGTGGCTGCCCAACAGGCCGCCGAGGCAACCGCGAACCTGCTGCCGCTCATGGGCCGCGCCCGCCCGCACGCCGAGAAGAGCTTGGGCACCCCGGACGCCGGAGCCGTCTCAATGGCCCTGATCGTCAAGGCGATCCACGAATCCCTCCTCCAGGAGAACACGATCGAAAACAGCATGAAGGAGACAGCATGAGCACCAAACTGCGCCTGGTCATCGGATCGGACGACGCCGGATTCGAGTACAAGGAAGCCCTGAAGGCCGACCTCGAGGCCAGTGAACTGGTCGAATCCGTGACCGACGTCGGGGTGGATGCCGTCAGCCACACCCCGTACCCGTCCGTGGCCATCGCCGCCGCCGAACTCATCGCCGCAGGCAAGGCCGACCGTGCCCTGCTGGTATGCGGCACCGGGCTGGGGGTAGCCATCGCAGCCAACAAGGTCCCCGGCATCCGCGCCGTCACCGCCCACGACAGCTTTTCCGTGGAACGGGCCGTCCTGAGCAACAACGCGCAGGTCCTCACCTTCGGACAGCGCGTCGTCGGCCTGGAATTGGCCCGCCGCCTCGCCAAGGAGTGGCTCACCTACACGTTCGACGAGTCCTCAGCCTCCGCCGAGAAAGTCACGCTTATTAAGGACTACGAGGGTGTCACTTCCTGCTAAACCCGCCGTCGGCGGGACGAATGAGAAGGCGATCATCGGCGTCAGCCTGAAGATGTATTTCGGCTACGAGCGCACGCTCGAATACTGCCGGGAAGTGGCGTCCATCGCGGCCGCGCATCCCGCGGTCCGGAGCGGCGAGGTCGAGTTGTTCGTCCTGCCGGCCTTCCCCGTTCTAGCGGACGCCGGCCGACTCCTCGAAACGTCCGGCGCAGCCACGGGCGCGCAGGACATCTTCTGGGAAGACGAAGGCGCATACACCGGCGAGGTCAGTGGGAAGATGGTGGCCGAGATCGGCGGCAGCTACGTCGAAATCGGGCACGCCGAACGCCGCAGGCTCTTCGGCGAGGACCACCGGGTCATCGGGCTCAAGACCGCGGCAGCCTACCGCAACGGCCTCACCCCGGTTCTGTGCGTCGGCGAACTGAACTCCGGTTCAGCCGAAGAGGCCATCGCCCATTGCTCCGCCGAGATCGACGCCGCCCTCAAGCGGGCGCAATCGCTCGGTCCCGCAGGCCGGACCATCGTGGCCTACGAACCGCAGTGGGCCATCGGCGCGCCGGAACCCGCGACGCCCGAATACATCAGCGCCGTGGTCCGCGGCCTCGACGAGCACCTCCGCTCGTTGCCGGGACAGGCCGGGAGCCGTGTCATTTACGGCGGCAGCGCGGGCCCCGGGCTGATCAGCCAGTTGGACATGTCCGTTGCCGGCCTGTTCCTCGGTCGCTTCGCGCACGATCCGGAAGCCCTCAAGACCATCCTGGACGAGGCTGCCGCACGCCTCGTTGGGAAAGGGGTGACAGTATGAGCTCGACCATCGGCCTGAGCAGCTACGCGTTCTTCTGGCAACTCTCGGACGCCGTCTCGGCACCGCTGAGCATCCACGACGCGCTGGCACGCACCGCGGACCTGGGCGTCGAGCTGTTCCAGATCTGCGACTATGCTCCCCTCGAGCACATGTCCGACGACGAACTCGCCGCCGTCCGCTCAACCGCGGACTCCCTCGGCATCACGCTGGAACTCGGCACGAAGGGCATCCGTCCGGAGCACCTGCGCAAGTCCCTGCACATCGCCCGGATCCTTGGCTCGGAGCTACTGAGGACAATGTTCAACGTCCCGGGCCACGCGCCCGACGCCGACGAAGCCACCGCGATCTTCACCGAGGTCCTGCCGGCCTTCGAAACGGCAGGCGTGCGGATCGCCGTCGAAACCTACGAACAGGTGCCTACCTCACGGATCCTGGACGTGATCCGCCGGGTGGACAGCCCGTACCTCGGGATCTGCAGCGACCCCGCCAACACCGTCGCGGCGCTGGAGATGCCCCGCGAGGTGATTGACGCCGTCGCGCCCTATGTCCTGAACATGCACATCAAAGACTTTGCGTTCAGCCGCAAGGAGGGGTGGGTCGGGTTCACGTACTCCGGCGCGCCGCTCGGCGAAGGCCTCCTGGATTACGACTACATGGCCGGCAAGATCCAGCCCTCGCAAAGAAACATCAACCAGATCGTCGAACACTGGCTGCCCTGGCAGGACTCCGAGGCGGAAACCATCCGCCTCGAAAACCAGTGGACCCAACAAAGCCTCGAATTCCTAAGGAGCAAGTGAAATGTCAGCAGAACAATTGACCGTCGCCGTTGTCGGAGCCGGTGGCAAGATGGGGATGCGCGTTTCCGCCAACCTCCAGAAGAGCAGCCACACGGTCACCTACAGCGAGAACTCTCCCGCCGGCCAGGACCGCGTCCGCGCCGAGGGCCGCGAGATCACCGCAACGGACGACGCCGTCAAGGGCGCCGACGTCGTGATCCTCGCCGTGCCGGACACCGTCCTGGGCATCGTGTCCGAAGGCGTCGTCCCGCAGATGAAGCCCGGCTCGATCCTCCTTACCTTGGACCCGGCCGCCGCCTACGCCGGACTGTTGGCCAAGCGCGACGACGTCGTGCAGGCTGTCGCGCACCCGTGCCACCCGTCCGTGTTCCTTGAGCGCACCACCAAGGAAGAATGGGCCGACACCTTCGGCGGCCAGGGCGCCCCGCAGAACGTCGTGGCAGCGATCGACGAGGACGCACCCGCGGCAACCCGCGACGCAGCCGAGGCGACCATCCGCACCATCTACGCCCCCGTCATCGACGTCCACTGGGTCACCGTGAAGCAGCTCGCCATCCTGGAACCCACCCTCGTGGAGACCGTCGCCTGCATGATCGGCACCCTGCTCAACGAAGCCCTCCACGAAACCGTGCACACCGCGGGCGTCCCCGAAGAAGCAGCCAAGGCCATGCTGTTCGGTCACGTCCAGATTGCCCTGACCAACGCCCTGCGCGGCTCCAACCCGTTCTCCGAGGCCTGCGAAATCGCCATCCAGTACGGCAAGGACACCATCATCAAGGACGACTGGAAGAAGATCTTCGACGACTCCGAGCTCGACGGCGTCATCGCCAAGATGCTCAAGCTGGACGCCGTCAAGCGCTAGGCGATTCATCACCACCCGCGAGATGGCAGTTCACGGCAATTACTGACGCGAAGTGCCATCTCGCGGCGCATTCCAGGGGTTTACTGCCCGCCCCGCGCCAGCCATCATGAAATCAGGCGCAGGACTTCGCCGACCGCTACAGCACGGCCGCTCCTTGCGCAGCGGAGGCGCAGCGACATGTCACCCAGGATCGAGCCCGCGGACCACGCCCTGGGAGGCACTGCCCCCGGCGCCCCGGACCGATTCCTGACCGACTACTACGAACACGTGGCCGATGATGATGTCCGCAACTACACCACGGACACGCTCCTCGAGCGTGCCCGGTACCACCGCTCATTGGCTGAACGGCGGGCTCCCGGGCAAGCTGTGATCGGCGTCCTGAACGAGGCCGACGCGAGCCTCGTAGCGATTGTCACCGAGGACATGCCTTACCTCGTACCGTCGGTCACTGCGGAAATCGCCAGGGACAACGCCTCCATCGGGCTCCTGGTCCACCCCACTTTTACCGTCACCCGGGATCCAGCCACCCACCGCCTGACCGACGTCCGCCGCGGCCCCCTGCGGACCGGACTGCCGTCCGGCCTCGAGCCTTCCGTCCCGGTCACCCCTCTGGAGCACGACGACGGCCGGCCGCTCGCGGAGGCTTGGATCGCCGTCGAGATTTCCCGCCTTCCGGACGAAACGAGTGCCGAACACCTCGTTGAACGGCTGCAGAGCGTCCTTGGCGATGTCCGGGCCGCGGCGGAAGACGCGGCTGCCATTCACCAGGAACTTGCCGACGAGATCGGGGGTTTGGCGGGTTTGTCCGGCGGCGGGGAGGTCCGGGAGTTGCTGCGCTGGCTGGACGACGGGAATTTCGTGTTCCTCGGCTACCGCGGCCGGAGGAGTCTCGGACTGCTCCGGAAGGTGGCGGGCGACGCGTCCGAGGCCGGGCCGCCCGAAGGTGGGCCGTCCGAAGGTGGGCCGTCCGAAGGTGGGCCGTCCGAAGGTGGGCCGAGCGCAAAGCCCCTCCTGACGCTCACCAAGTCGACGCTCCGCTCGACGGTGCTCCGGCGTGCCTACCTCGACGAAATCACCCTGGCCGGGGCTGACAAGATCGGCGAGCGCACCTGGGTCGGCCTTTTCGCTCCCAGCTCGGCGTCCCGTTCGGCACTCCAGATTCCCGTCATCCGGGACACTGTGGACGAGGTACTGCGGACGTTCGGCTACCCGCCGGCATCACACCGCAGCAAGGAACTCCTGGCCGTGGTGGAGGCTTATCCACGCGACGAGCTCTTCCACATCGATGCCGGGCAGTTGGCGGAGCACGCGCGGGACATCTTGCGCCTCCAAGAACGGCACAGCACCCGGTTGTTCCTGCGTCCGGACTCGCATAACCGCTTCATGACGGCATTGGTCTTCCTGCCGCGGCAGCGCTACAGCACGGCCGTCCGGCTCAACATTGAACGCGAACTTCGCGAGGCCTTCGGTTCCGGGGCCATCGAGTTCGAGCTCCGCCTGGGCGAATCCGCGATGGCCCGGGTGTTCTTCCGGGTCCTGTTGCCACGCGAGGGGGCGCCCGCCGTCGTCGACCCTGCGGTACTGGAGCAGCGGATTATCGCCGCGACGCGGTCCTGGGCGGAAGGCCTGGACGAAGTCTTGCGGGCAAGGTTCCCCGCAGACGAGGCCGCCCGGCTGTCCCGGCAATGGGCTGCCGCCTTTCCGGCCAGCTACAAGGCCGATTACGAGGTGGAAGACGCCGTTCAGGACATCGTCCGGTTCGAGAGTTTCGCGCCCATGGACGGGGACCCGGCCGACGGCGACACCGCGGACCCGCTGCTCACCGTCTACAGGCGCCAGGGAACCGCTGTCCTCGCCGAGGATGCGCGGATTCGGCTCTATTTGACCCGCCCGCAGAGCCTGAGCCAGATTCTGCCCCTCTTCCACAACCTAGGCTTGCGCGTCCTGGACCAGCGGCCGTTCGACGTGCAGCGTGCGGACGGGCGGTCCTTCTTCCTTTACGACCTTGGCCTCGTGTATCCGCGTGGAGTTGATCCCGTGCGAACGGGCGAGCTCCTGGCCGCTTCGTTCTGTGCCGCGATGCGGGGAGATGCGGAGTCCGACGCCTTCGATGCCCTGGTCATCCGGGAGGGGATCGACTGGCGGCGGACAGCCATCCTGCGCGCGTATGCGAAGTACCTCCGGCAGCTGGGGAGCACCAATTCGTACGGGTTCATCGCGGATACCCTTCGTGAGAATGTGCGGGCAACCCGCGCTCTGCTTTCGCTCTTCGAGGCGAAGTTCGATCCGGACCGGTTCGACCCCGATCTGTTCGATCCTGAGCTGCGGGCGCCGGCGCCCGCTGACAAGACGCCTGCTGAGCAGATGGCGGCTGGAAGCGACCTGTTCGAAACGGACCGCGGTAAGTACAGCTCGCGGACGCAAGCCACCAACGCCGCGCGCAAGGAACTGGCCGAAGCGATCGACGCCGTACCGGTCCTCGACGCCGACCGCCTGTTGCGTTCCCTGGCGAGCCTGGTGGAGGCCACCCTGCGCACTAACTTTTACCTCAACAAACCGTATTTGAGTTTCAAGCTGAACCCCTCCTCCATCCCGGCTGCACCTGCACCCCGGCCACAATTCGAAATCTGGGTCTACTCGCCACGCGTGGAAGGCGTCCACTTGCGGTTCGGCGCCATTGCCCGCGGCGGCTTGCGTTGGTCCGACCGCCGTGAGGACTTCCGCACGGAGGTCCTGGGGCTCGTGAAAGCCCAGACCGTGAAGAACGCCGTCATTGTTCCCACCGGAGCCAAGGGTGGTTTCTACCCCAAACAACTCCCGGACCCCGCCGAAGACCGGGCGGACTGGCTGGCCGAGGGCCAGGAAAGCTACCGGATCTTCGTCCGTGGACTACTGGACATCACGGACAACCTGGTTGCCGAGCGCGTCGTCCCGCCGGCGCGCGTGGTGAGGCACGACGGCGACGACTACTACCTTGTGGTCGCCGCGGACAAGGGCACAGCCACGTTCTCCGACATCGCCAACGACCTCGCCTCAGAGTACGGATTCTGGCTGGGCGATGCGTTCGCGTCCGGCGGTTCCGTGGGTTATGACCACAAGCAGATGGGCATCACGGCCCGCGGCGCCTGGGAGTCCGTGCGGCACCATTTCAGTGAGTTGCTCATCGACTCCCGGGCCGAGGATTTCACCGTGGTGGGCATCGGCGACATGAGCGGCGATGTGTTCGGCAACGGCATGCTGCTCTCGAACCACATCAAGCTGGTGGCGGCCTTCGATCACCGGCATATCTTCCTGGATCCCACCCCGGACCCGGCCATTTCCTTCGCCGAGCGGAAACGGCTCTTCAAGCTCCCCCGCTCATCCTGGGCCGACTACAACCCCGCGAAGCTCAGTCCCGGTGGAGGAGTGTTCTCCCGGGCCGACAAATCAATCCGCATCACCGAGCCTGTCCGCCTCGCCTTGGGATTGGAGGAGGGCACGACGGCGATGAGCCCGCCTGAGCTGCTCAGGGCAGTCCTCACGGCCCCCGTCGACCTGCTCTACAACGGTGGGATCGGCACCTACGTCAAGGGTTCCGCCGAGACGCATGCCGACGTCGGAGACAAGTCAAACGATGCCATCCGGGTGGACGCCGCCCAACTGCGTACCCGGATCATCGCCGAGGGCGGCAATCTCGGCATCACCCAACGCGGCAGGATCGAGGCTGCGCTGGCCGGAATCCGCGTAAACACCGATGCCATCGACAACTCCGCCGGCGTGGACTGCTCGGACCACGAGGTAAACATCAAGATCTTCCTGGACCGGATGATCGCCGCAGGCAAGATGTCCCCCAACGAAAGGACGAAATTCCTGCACTCACTCCAGGACGAAGTGGGGAGGCTCGTGCTGAAAACCAACGTTGACCAAAACGTCCTCCTCCTCAATGACAGGCAACTGGTCCTCGAGTGGAGCCCGAGCTTCGAACGGACCATGGACTGGCTCGAGTCAGCCACGGACCTGGACCGGGAGCTCGAATGCCTGCCGACAACCAAGGAAATCCAGGCGCGAGTAAGGACCGGAGTTGGACTGACCTCACCTGAACTCGCAGTGCTGGCGGCCTATGCGAAGATCGAGCTCGCGCGGGAACTGACGGAGGGCGGGCTCGCGGACGATCCATGGTTTTCGAAAACGCTGCGCGACTATTTTCCCCGTCAGCTCTCGGAACGGTTCGGCGAGGACCTCTCCACGCATCCCCTGCGCCGCCAAATCGTTGCCACTGTGGTGGCCAACGACATGATCAACCTCGGCGGCATAGCCTTCGCGTTCCGCGCCATGGAGGAGACCACGGTTTCGGCGGCCGCGGTGGCGCGCGGATTCGTGGTCATGCGCCGAATCTGGGACTTCGATTCGGTCACTGAAGCCATCGCGCGGGTACCGGCAAGCGTCCCGAGCGAACATGGATGCGCCGTGGCCCTGGACATGCGCCGGCTCCTCGACCGGTCGACCCGCTGGTACGTCACCCACGATTTCCGCGACAAGCCCATAGCGGACGCCTTCGCCCGGCTCGAGCGGCCCATGGCGCTGATGCGGGCGAACTTCACGCGCTTCCTGCACGGGATCAACCTGCAACACTCGTTGACGCGCCTTGCCCATTCGGATTCAGTGGGCTTGCCACACGAGCTGGGCCTTCGAGCCTCGGAACTCCTGGTCAGCTACGGCCTTTTGGACATTTCCGCGATCGCCGAGGAATTGCAAGAGCCCGTTGAGGACGTCGCCGAGGTGTACTTCGCCGTGTTCGAACGGATTTCGGCCATTCCCCTGTTGGAACACATCACGCTGTTGCCGCGGGACACCCACTGGGAAGCCTTGGCGCGCGCAGCCCTCCGCGACGACATGTACCTGGTCCTTGCCGACATGACCAAGGCCGTGGTCCGGCACACTCCCCGCTCCCCCGAGGCAAGCGCCGACCCCATAGGAAGGATCCAGGATTGGGAACGCGGAAACATCGAACAACTCGCCCGCATCCAGGACACCATCAAGGAAGCGATCAAGCCCGGCCCGGTGGATATAGCCGCACTCTCCGTGGCCGTGAAGCTCTTGCGAGCGATGGTACGCCGGTGATCCAGATCCCAGAATGACAGACATCCGACGACTCTTTGCTATCTTTTATGCAGGAATTGCCGCTCCCCAACGCGGCATCCTGCAGAAGGAGGCCCCCAATGAGCACTGCCACGATAGAAAACAACGAGATCCATTTGTCCTTTGCGTCCGTCGACGAAGTCCATGCCGGACTCGACGAAGCCGTCAGCACGCTCATCGAAGCCGCTGCCGAAGACGGCCGCTGCGGGATCCTGGTGACCCGCCGGGAGCCCGGAAGCTACACGGTCGCCTTGGACGAGTCCGTCCCGTTCGGCCAGACCCGTGAGGTCCTCGCCGCCTAAGGACAGGCCATAGAAATAGGTACAGACAAGAAAAACCGGAGCTTGTTTTCCAGACCACGCCAAGACGGCGCGGAATGGGAAACAAGCCCCGGTCCTTTAACCCGGTTTTTGCGGAGTCCCTACACCCGGCGCAACTCCACGCCGTCGGACTTCATGAAAAGCTGTTTGGCGGCTTCATCGGCGCCAGGTCCTGCGGGTTCAAGCCACACAACGTTGCCGCTGCCCGAGACTTCCTGCACCTCCCCCGCAGCGACCACATGTGCGTGCCTTACGACTTCGATCCGCTCCCCCACCTTCAACGTTCCCCAGTTGGAAACGACGGCGGACTGTGCGATTCGCCTGGACAGAACTGTCCCGCGTGCCTTCATTGAACTTCTACCCCTTTGTGGATGTTCGTTGTTTTCAGTTGTAAACGGATATTCCCCGGCAGGCCCACGACATCGTCGGCGTGGACATGCCGTACCCCATAAGTTCTACTACACAGAAAGCGCCCCGGGGCACGTATTGCCAAACATTTCCGGGGCGCTTCCTATTGTTCACTCGAACAGTATTTTGTTCGGCGTCAGGCGAGAATTCCGGCGGCGGATTCGGCGGCCGTTCGCACCTCGCCAGCGCCTACAAGACGGTCTGCCGCTTCCAGTTCAGGTGAGAGGAAACGGTCAGTTCCGGGACCGTCGACGACGCCGCGCAGCACCTCGATCACGGCGGTGCCGGCAGGCCCCGGAGTGAGTTCTCCACCGGACAGTTTGGTGCGGATGTCGAGGGCGCGGGCGCTCGTCACGAGTTCCACGGCCAGGACGCGGCGCAGGTTCTCGATGGCCTTCCGGAGCTTGCGGGCAGCGTGCCAACCCATGGAGACGTGGTCTTCCTGCATGGCGGAGCTCGGGATGGAGTCCACCGACGCCGGGACGGCCAGCCGCTTGTTGTCCGAGACGAGGCCGGCCTGGGTGTACTGGGCAATCATGAGGCCAGAGTCCACTCCGGGATCGTCTGCGAGGAAGGCCGGGAGTCCGTGCGAGCGGGCCGGGTCCAGCATGCGGTCCGTGCGGCGCTCGGCGATGGAGGACAGGTCCGCCACGGCGATCGCCAGGAAGTCCAGGACGTACGCCACCGGGGCGCCGTGGAAGTTTCCGTTGGAGGACACGCGGCCGTCCGGGAGCACCACGGGGTTGTCGATGGCTGCAGCCAACTCGCGGGAGGCCACGAGTTCGGCATGCGTCACGGTGTCGCGGACCGCGCCGGCCACCTGGGGTGCGCAGCGGAGCGAGTACGCGTCCTGGACTTTGGTGTCGTTGACGCGGTGCGAAGCAACGATCGGCGAGTTGGAAAGCACCCGAAGCATGTTGTCCGCGCTTGCGGCCTGGCCCGGGTGGGGCCGCAGGGCCGCGTGCAACTCAGGCAGGAACACCTGGTCGGTGCCGAGCAGCGCCTCGACGCTGAGCGCCGCGGTGATGTCCGCCGTCGTAAGCAGCAGGTGCAGGTCGGCGATGGCCATCAGGAGCATGCCGAGCATGCCCTCGGTGCCGTTGACGAGCGCGAGGCCTTCCTTTTCCGCGAGGACCACCGGCTCGATGCCGTGCGCGGCGAGGAGTTCGGCAACCGGCTTCTTTCCGGCGGCGCCGTAGAGCTCGCCGTCGGGGCCGGTGGCTTCGCCTTCGCCCATCAGGACCAAAGCGCAGTGGGACAACGGAGCGAGGTCGCCCGAGCAACCCAGGGAGCCGAATTCACGGACTACCGGGGTGATGCCGGCGTTGAGGACGTCCACCATGGTCTGCAGGACCACGGGACGAACGCCCGTGCGGCCCGAGGCCAGGGTCTTAGCACGCAGGAACATGATGCCGCGGACCACTTCGCGCTCCACTGCCGGGCCCATGCCTGCGGCGTGGCTGCGGATGAGCGACTTCTGCAACTGGGTGCGGAGTTCATTGGGGATGTGGCGGTTGGCCAGGGCGCCGAAGCCCGTCGAAACGCCGTACGCCGGAACTTCGCTGTGCGCGAGGCCGTCGATGTGGGCGCGGACCTTGGCAACAGTGTCCAGGGCTTCCTGGGAGATGGTCACCTTGGCGTCGTAGCGCGCGACGGCGACGACGTCCTCCGGCGTGACTCCGCTGGAGCCGAGGGTAACGGTCAGCGGTTCGTGGGTTGTTAAAGTCATTTTTCCTCGTTCTTCCCAACTAGCTCGCAGTTGTTGTCGTTTTGGGGTCCCATAACGACATCTAATGCGAGTTAGTTGGGGGTGTGGGGTCTGGTTAGCGGGTTTCTTCCATGGGGATGCGGACGCCGCGTTCGTGGGCGACTTCGATGGCGCGTTCGTAGCCGGCGTCGGCGTGGCGGATGACGCCCATGCCGGGGTCGTTGGTGAGGAGGCGTTCGAGTTTCTGCGCGGCGAGCTCGGTGCCGTCGGCGACGGAGACCTGGCCGGTGTGGATGGAGCGGCCGATGCCCACGCCACCGCCGTGGTGGATGGAGACCCAGGTCGCCCCGGAGGACGCGGCGGTCAGGGCGTTGAGCAGGGGCCAGTCGGCGATCGCGTCGGAGCCGTCCTTCATGGACTCCGTTTCCCGGTACGGGGACGCGACGGAGCCGGAGTCCAGGTGGTCCCGGCCGATCACGATCGGGGCCTTGACCTTGCCCTCGGCGACGAGCTGGTTGAACAGCAGCCCGGCCTTGGCGCGTTCCCCGTAGCCCAGCCAGCAGATCCGGGCCGGGAGGCCTTCGAACTCGACGCGTTCGGCGGCGGCGTCGAGCCATTTGTGCAGGTGGGTGTTCTCCGGGAACAGTTCCTTGATCGCGGCATCGGTGACGGCGATGTCTTCGGGGTCCCCGGAGAGCGCGACCCAGCGGAACGGGCCCAGTCCTTCGCAGAACAGGGGCCGGATGTAGGCCGGGACGAAGCCGGGGAACTCGAACGCCCGGCCGTAGCCGCCCTTGCGGGCCTCGTCGCGGATCGAGTTGCCGTAATCGAAGACCTCGGCCCCGGCGTCCTGGAACTCGACCATGGCCTGGACGTGCCGGGCCATGGAAGCCTGGGCTTTCTTGGTGAACCCTTCCGGGTCCGCTTCGGCCTCGGTGTGCCACTCGTCCACGGTGATGCCTTCGGGCAGGTAGGAGAGCGGGTCGTGCGCGGAGGTCTGGTCCGTCACGACGTCGATGCTGATCTCCCCGGCCCGGTGGCGGGCCAGGAGTTCGGGGAAGACTTCGGCGGCGTTGCCCACGTAGCCGACGGACCAGCCGCGGCGCTCGGCCTTGGCGGCCTGGACTTTGGCGATCGCGGTGTCCAAGTCGGTTTCGACCTCGTCCAGGTAGCGCTTGCCGACCCGGCGGCGCAGCCGGGACTCGTCGACGTCCACGATCAGGCAGGCCCCGTCGTTCAGGGTCACCGCCAAAGGCTGGGCCCCGCCCATGCCACCGCACCCGCCGGTCAGCGTCAGCGTCCCCGCCAACGGGCCCTCGGTGGAACCCTCCGGGGCCGGAGCCGGGTGGCGGGCAGTGTCATGCCTTGCGGCCCTGAGTTTGTTCCCGACGGCGGCGAAGGTTTCGTAGGTGCCCTGCAGGATGCCCTGGGTGCCGATGTAGATCCAGGACCCGGCGGTCATCTGCCCGTACATCATCAGGCCCTCTGCCTCCAGGCGGCGGAACTCGGGCCAGGTCGCCCAGTCCCCCACCAGGTTCGAGTTGGCCAAAAGCACCCGCGGCGCCCACTCATGGGTGCGGAACACGCCCACGGGCTTGCCGGACTGCACCAGCAGCGTCTCGTCCTTCTCCATGGTCTCCAGGGTCCGGGTGATCGCGTCGAACGCGGCCCAGGACCGGGCAGCCCGGCCCGTGCCGCCATACACGACCAGGTCATCCGGACGCTCGGCAACCTCCGGGTCCAGGTTGTTCATCAACATGCGCAACGGCGCTTCGGTCTGCCAGCTCTTCGCGGTCAGCTCCGTGCCGCGCGCGGCCTTGACCGGACGGGCTCCGGTAGTGAAATCAGCGGGTGCCATGATGACTCCTTCGTCTCTGGAGGTTGCTAGGTGGAAGTTCCTTCTGTATCCAGTAGAGCCCCTCCGCAAGGGACTTGGAATGGCTTTATGGAGGGTGCTGTCCGGAATACCAGACTTAACTGACTCGCAGTTGTTGTCGTTATGAGCGCCCAAAACGACAACAACTGCGAGTCAGTTGGGATTGGGGGTCGGGTTGGTGAGCAGGGCGGGGTTGGGTGCGGCGGGCTAGGACGGGCGGCCGTGGATGCGGATCGAGAGTTCGTCCGCTGTCTTCTGGATGCGGGCGGCCAGTGCGGGCCACTCCTCCACCGGCACCCGGTCCTCGAGGAATGTCACGGCGACTGCCGCCGTCGGCCATCCCAGATGGTCGGTGACGGCGGCGGCCACAGAACCGAAGCCGGGCGTGACTTCGCCGTGTTCGGTGGCGTAGCCGCGCTGCCGGACCTGGTCCAAATGCGAGGACAGGGCCGAGTACTTCATGATGGGCGATTCCATTTCATGCCGGGCCGTAAAGGCTGCAGCATTCGGGTACAGGGCCCTGACCTGCGATTTTGGCAGGGCGGCCAGGATCGCGCGGCCACTGGCCGTGAGGTGGCTGGGAAGCCGGACCCCGACGTCGGTCACGAGGGACGGGCGGTTCTTGGCCCGCTCCTCCACGATGTAGAGCACATCGCGGCCGTGCAGGACGGCCAAGTGTGCGCTTTCGCCGATCGCATCCACGAGGGCGGCGAGCATGGGGCGGCCGAGCCGCGACAAAGGCTCTTGCCGCGAGTATGCCGAACTGAGTTCAAAGGCGCTGATCCCCAGCCCGTAGCGCTGCTCCTCATGAAGGTGCAGGACAAAGCCGTTGGCCTCCATGACGCCAAGCAAGTGATAGACGCTGGAACGGGGCAAGCCCAGCGCCGTGGCGATATTGGACGCTGCCATCGGGCCACGCCGGGACGCGAGCAACTTCAGGATGCGCAGGGTGTTCTCGGCGGCCGGGACTTTGGAAGCGGCCCGGCCTTGGGTGGACGGCTGTGTGGTCATGGCTCCTCTTCGAGTGCACGGTAATGCCCGGCCCGCCCTTCTGCCACAAAGCCGGCAAGGCGGGTGTCCGGGATCCCGTACTTAAGCGTGCGCCCCACCGAGCGGATAGGAAAGCCAATCAGAACATTAAGGTGTCTGGAATACCAGACAATTGTGCATGAAACAACCAGTCCACGGCGCAGCGTCTGAGAACCGAGACAACGATGTCCCGTGAGGCCCATCACAGCATGCTGCGGAATGGTCTGCTGGTTAACAGTCCACCCCTCCCAATGACGAGAAGGTATTCGTATGCAGCAAGCCCCAACAGCCGTCAGGACGCCGGCCGCCAAAGTCGTCGAAGGTGTCGAAGGCGCGGTAACAACCGTTCTCAGCCGCGGCCTCAATGTCCGCCACATCCGCTTCATGGCGCTCGGTTCGGCCATCGGGACAGGCCTCTTCTACGGTTCGGCGTCCGCGATCCAAAAGGCCGGCCCATCGGTTCTCTTCGCATACATGATCGGGGGCGCCGCCGTCTTCATGGTGATGCGTGCCCTCGGCGAAATGGCCGTGCGCCACCCCGTCTCAGGCTCGTTCGGCCAGTACGCTAGCCGCTACCTCGGACCGCTGGCCGGGTTCATCACCGGCTGGACCTACGTCTTCGAAATGGCCATCGTGGCGATCGCGGACGTGACGGCATTCAGTATCTATATGGGCTTCTGGTTCCCGCAGGTGGACCGATGGATCTGGGTCCTCGCGATCATCCTCCTCCTCGGAGCCATGAACCTCCTGAGCGTCAAGGTCTTCGGCGAGCTCGAGTTTTGGTTCTCGCTCATCAAGGTCGTAGCGATCATCGCGATGATTGCGGGCGGTGCTGCGATCATCGTGTTCGGCTTCCAGTCCGGCAACAGCGGCGTGGCACCGGGGCTGGGGAACCTCGTTGACCATGGCGGCCTGTTCCCCAACGGTTTCGAAGGGCTCCTGGCCTCGTTCGCCGTCGTCATGTTTGCGTTTGGCGGGATCGAAACGATCGGCATCACCGCAGGCGAAGCCGCAGACCCCAAGAAGGTCATCCCGCAGGCCGTCAACACCGTCCCCGTGCGTGTGCTGCTGTTCTACGTCCTGACGCTCGGGGTGCTCATGAGCTTGTTCCCCTGGAATGAAATCGGGAACAACGGCAGCCCGTTTGTGCAGATCTTCAGTGGCCTCGGCATCCCAGCGGCGCCCCACATCCTCAATGCCGTTGTCATCACCTCGGCACTGTCAGCCATCAATAGCGACATCTTCGGCGCCGGACGCATCCTCTTCGGGCTTTCCCAGCAGGGACACGCTCCGAAGAGCTTCGGCAGGATCTCAAGGCATGGTGTTCCTTGGATGACCGTGGTCCTCATGGGCGGCATCCTGCTGGTGGGCGTGGTGCTCAACGCGGTCATCCCCGAGGACGTGTTCCTCGTGATCGCATCCATCGCCACCTTCGCGACAGTGTGGGTATGGGTCATGATCCTCGCCTCGCACGTCGCCATGAAGCGCGAAATCAAGCGCAAGGGACTTCCGGCGTCGGAATTCGCGTCGCCGTGGTGGCCCGCCGCGTCCGTGGTGACCATCGCCTTCATGGCCCTGGTGATCGTGATCCTTGGCGTCTTCGAGGACACTCGCGTGGCTCTGTACGTAGGCGCCGTGTGGCTCGGACTGCTGGTGCTGGCCTACAAGCTCTGGGTCCGCGGCGGCGGGCGCCTGCGCGCCGACCTCGTCGACGAAACAGCCTCGATTCCCATGGTCGCCGAGCGCCCATAGCGTCTTGAGGAGGAGGACGACGACGGCGGCGGCGCGCCACGAGCCATCGACCGTCACCGCAGGCCAGCGCTATCATCAGGGATGGTTCCGTTCACCAACCTCCTGGCGTTTGCGCTGGCCGCACTGGTCCTCATCGCACTCCCCGGTCCCAGCGTCCTGTTCGTGATTGGGCGTTCCCTCGCCCTTGGCCGCAAAGGCGGGCTCCTGAGCGTGCTCGGAAACGCCCTCGGCATGGTTCCGCAGATCATTGCCGTGGCGCTGGGGCTCGGCGCGATCCTTGCGCAGTCGATCGTGCTGTTCACCATCATCAAGTTCGGGGGCGCAGCGTATTTGGTCTACCTCGGGGTGCAGGCGATCCGCCACCGCGGCGGGCGTTCGACGGCGACTGGTCCAGCGCCGGCGCGGTCCATGTGGCGGCTCATCCGCGAGGGTTTCATCGTTGGTGCGAGCAACCCGAAATCGATCGTGTTCTTCGTGGCTGTGCTGCCGCAGTTCGTGGACTATTCGAGCGGCAGCATTCCGCTTCAACTCGCCGAACTCGGAGCTGTTTTCCTGGTGATCGCCCTCATCTCCGACAGCATCTGGGCCCTCGCAGCGGGCACGGCACGCCACTGGTTTGCCCGCTCGCCGCGGCGGATCTCCACCCTGGGTGCCATGGGCGGCGTCATGATGATCGGGCTCGGCGGGACGCTGGCGCTCACAGGCGCCAAGTCTTAGGGCCGCAGGACGGGGAGCAACCGCGGACTCAGCCGGCGGGAAGCCAATCCACGTGCGAGTCCGAGTCGTAGACCCGGCAAACCCGCACGCTGTCCTGGGCAGGACCATCAACCAGTTTGAGGGTGACCTTCATGAGGATGTCGTACGACGACAGGCCGGAGGCCGCCGTTGACTGCACCGGGTTCCCGGAGAACGCGATGGACACCACTGAAAATGGCCGGGGCACCACCGTTCCGGTCACAATTGAGGAGTGGGCGGCATCGCTTTGCAGCCGGGCGCTGCAGCTGTCCTTGATGCGTTGGATCCCCGCTGCGTCGAGGCCCTGCTGCACAGGAGCGGGAACCGCGGGAGCCGGAGCCGGCGCAGCTGGCGCCGGCTCGGGGGCATCGGGCTTGGCACTCGTCGGCGAAGCAGGGACCGGGGCTTGACTTGAAGGCGCAGCACTAGCGGAAGCGCTGGCAGAGGCGACGGCGGCTGACGCTGAAGCGGTGGCACTCGGCGTCGTGGCTGGCGTCTTGGTGGGACCGGGCGGAGAAGCTGCCGCACTGACGGTGGCTGACGGCGGGGCGCCGGCAATCGAGGTAGATGATGTCTGCGTCGCGTTGAGGGTGATCGCCCCTGCCAGCCCGACCGCCACCACACCTGCAACGACAATTCCTGCTTTTGCCGCTCGTCGCATTGTTCCCCCCTCCCAGACCTGACGGAACATTTGCCTTGAGCGTATGGACTGTTCACCCGGCCTGGCATGCGTAACCCCTACCCGTCTTTTGACCGGACTACTCGGATCACCACTTGCTCGCCCTGGGGTCCTTGTCCGAGTAGTGGTCCAAGTGACGTGAGTGGCCCGTGGGCCATAACGGGTGCAAGTCACTCATGTGTTGCGTGTGGTCCACGCCTACCGTTGGAAGATCGCGACTTGCAAAGGAGTGATTCCGATGTTCGATCCTTACTCAAGGCACGCTGCTCGGATGCGCAAGCAGCGCCGCCATGCGCTGGCTTCGCGACTTTGCCAGATATTTACCAGGGCAGCCACGCAAGCCAAAAGCAGTGCTTCCCCTTTCAAGGTGGGCGACTACGTAGCTGGCGACGACCCCTTCAACGGGTCCCAGGAAGGGGTGGTGGCCGTCATCAAAGGCCCATCGATTGGCTTGAGAACCGTCGTGCCGAGGGGCGGCACCCTGGTCTACTACGACTACCGCCAATTGAGGAGGCCCTGGTGAATATGTCCGCCGCCGGCGTTCCAGCCAACCGGTTCATGACGATCGCCGAGGTTGCCGAGGCCCTGCGGGTATCCAGAATGACCGTCTACCGCCTCGTGAACTCGCACGCCATCCACGCCGTGCGGTTCGGGCGGTCATACCGCGTTCCGGAGTCGGCGGTGGAATCCTACATTGAGCACTCGGCGGTGGACGAGGCTGAGCCTAAGGCAGCCGGGGAGCCGTAAGGGTATTCGGTCCAACCGAGTCGCGTTCCACTGGCGGGCATTCAAGCTTTACCACAGGGCTGCCCGCCGGTTCGTCAACGCCGAGCAGCAAGCGCACGCCCGCGGCGCCAAGCTCGTAGTGCGGCAGCGCGACGGTGGACAGCGGCGGCCGCATGTGCGCCGCGATGACTTCCTGGTTGTCGAACCCCACCACGGCCATGTCCTCGGGAATGGACAGCCCCCGTTGCTTCAGCCCGTCGTAGAGGCCCATGGCCATACGGTCGTTGTAGCAGAAGACTGCCGTGACATCGCGTTTGAGGAGCTCCTCGACTGCTCCGTAGCCGCCCTCCTGGTCAGGATACGCGTCGAACACGAGGTGCGGATCGAAGGCGATTCCAGCAGATTCGAGCGCTTCCCGGTAGCCCTGGAGGCGTCCGTCCTTCGCCGGAGCAGGAATCGTGGCGTTGATGAAGGCGATCCGTCGGTGCCCCTTGCGCACAAGGATTTCAGTGGCTTCCCGTCCGCCGTGGACTTCGTCCGGGACCACCGCCAGGGCGTCGGAGTCCGGGGAGAAGCAGTTCACCAGCACGAAGTCAGTCTCTTGCAACGCAGCGGGGATCTTGGTTGGGCGGTGGAACCAGGTGGAGTACAGGATGCCGCGAACCTTGTGCTCGAGCATCATCGAGATGGCGTCTTTTTCCACGGGCTCGTCGCCCTCCGTGTTGGCGACCAACAGCACGAATCCGTGTTTCCACGCTTCGTCCTGGGCGCCGTGGATGATTTGCCCAGCGAAGGGAGTGGTGGCGATTGCGTCAGCGACGAGTCCGATGAACCGTGAACTGCCGCTCACGAGGTTCTTCGCGAGGGCGTTCGGGCGGTACCCCAGTTCGCGGATGGTGTCCAGGACGCGTTTGCGGGTCGCGGCGCCGATCCTGGCGTCTTTCTTGTTGTTGATAACGAGGGAAACCGTGGCAACGGAGACTCCAGCCCCTTCCGCTACCTCCCGCATCGTCACCGGATGACTCGCCCTCGGAGTCGATGGATGCGAGGGGTTCACCTCGGGTTCTTTCAAGCTTTTTTCAGACGTCATTGGCCCTCCTCCCACAGTCTATCCAGAGGCGGCTTTCTCACCCCTTCGTCGCCCCGCTCTCGAGGCCCTGGATCATCGCCTTGTTGAGGACGAGGAACACGAGCAGCAAAGGAGTGATGGTGATGCAGACAGCGGCGAATGTCGCTGTCCAGTCGACCTTGCCCATTGCTCCGATGTAGTTCTGCAGCCCCAGTGGGATGGTCTTGAGCCCTTCGGACAGAACGAAGGTGTTCGCGAAGATGAAGTCGTTCCAGATGAAGATGCTGTTCACCAGGACCACTGTCACCACCGTGTTGGTCGAGAGCGGAAGGGTGATCAGCCCGAAGATCCGGTACGGGCCGGCGCCGTCCAACGACGCTGCCTCGTAGGTCTCGCGGGGAATGTACTCAAAGAACGACGAAAAGAGGTAGATCGACATGGGAAGGGCGAACCCCGCCAGGGGGATGATCATCGATTGGTAGGTGTCCAGCAGGTTCACGGACGAGTAGTCGATGAACAGCGGCACAAGCGCGATCTGCACCGGCACGATGATGCCGATCAGGAAGAGGCCCCGGACGAATTTGCTGAACCGGAATCCGAGGACCTGCAAGGCATAGGCTGCCATCATCCCGAGAAGGACGATCAGGAGGTTAGCGCCCATCGTGACGATGAAACTGTTCAGGATGTTCTGGCCGAGGTTGCCGGTCTGGAACGCACGGACGTAGTTGTCGAAGCTGATCGAGCTCGGCAGCGCAAAAGGATCACCGGTCGCGAAGTCGTGCTCATTGCGCAGGCTCGTGAGGAACAGCCAGGCGAGGGGGTAGACCTGCACCACGACGATGAGGACGATCAGCACCCTCGACAAGCTTCGGAAGGCGTTTGGTTTACGCCGCCGACGTCGGGGCGCCGGCGGGCTTGGCGGGGCCGGGTTGTTTGGTGGAGCAGGGATCGGCCGGTTAACCGGGGCTGTTTGCGCGGTCATGCGTCAGCCTTTCGTTTGAGCATGAGCAAGATGAATCCGACCGCGACGAGGCACTCCACCACGATGAAGACCGAGATGGTGCTGGCGTAGCCGAAGTCGGTGCTGGTGAATGCGGTTTTGTACATGTACGTCGTCAGGAGCTCCGAGGACTGGCCGGGACCGCCGTTGGTCATGAGGTACGGGATATCGAATCCGCGCAGGCCGTAGGTTGTTGCCATGATGGTGGTGGTGATCCACACCGGCCTGATGTGGGGGAACCTGATCTTGGTGAACAGCTGCCATCTGTTGGCGCCGTCCAGGCGTGCCGCTTCTTCAAGTTCCTGCGGGACGGCGAGCAGCGCCGCGTAGATGATGAGCATGTAGAGTCCCGTGAACCGCCAGCCTTCGGGTGCCGAAACTGCCGCGAGGACAGTATTGACGTCGGAAAGCCAAGGGCGCTCGAGGCTGCCGAGGCCGATCCAGCCGAGGACTTGGTTGAGGAGACCCACCGGATCGATCGAGTAGATCCGTACGAAGAGGAAGGCGATGGCCACCGTCGAGATCACCGCAGGCAGGAGATACAGGGTTTTGACGAGCTCGCGGCCTCTTCGCAGCGAGGTCAGGAGGCTGGCGACGAACAACGCGCCGCCCAATTGGAGGACGAGGCAGATGGCGAGGTAGCCGAGGGCGTTGAAGAAGGAACGCCAAAACACGCCGTCACCGGTGAGCATGTGCACGTAGTTCGCGAAGCCCACGAACTCCATGTCACTGATGCCGTTCCAGGAGAAGAAGCTGAGGAATAGCGATTGCAGGATCGGGAACAGCACTGCAACGCCGTAGAGAAGCAGCGGCGGGAGCAGGAAGACCAAGACCGAGAGTCGTGATCGATTGGGAAGCATGGGAGGGCCTTTCGGGTGGGGGGGGGGGGGCCTGGGCCCCCCACCGCTGCGTCTTATTTGAAGAACTTGGGAGCGTTCTGTGCGATGGTGCTATCCATCGTGCTGGTGAACTCGGCAGGCTTGACGTTGCCCTGGGCCAAGAGCACGAGCTCTTGCTGCAGCCTGCTGTTGGTGGTCGGATCAAGCTGCGTGTCCCAAGGCATCGCGAGCTTCGATCCGAGATCCTTCGCCTGGTCGATCGCCTTCTTGTACAGCGGCGTGGCGTTGGCTGGAATCGTCGTTTGGACATTCGTCGTCGGCGAGAGGGCGCCCGTGGCCGCGTATTCCGAGGGGTACTTGGCGAGGGCGAACTTCAGGAAGTCGCTCACGAGCGGGTCGAAGGTCTTCGAGTTGACCGCCATGCCGATACCTGAGGTTGCCACGTACTCGTTGGCGGCCGTCGCGGAACTCGGCGTGGCCGGAAGCGTGAAGTAGTCGACGTCGTTACGCACCGCCGGGTTCAGCTTGTCGGTCGCGAGGCTGGGCAGTTCCCAGGTACCGATGTTGTACATGGCGGCCTTGCCGGAGGTGAAGAGATTCTGGGCGTCGGAGTAACCCTGCGAGGAGAAGCCGTCCTGAAAGCAACCTGCCCCTCCGAGCTGGCTTATCCAGTTGACTGTCTTCTGGCCGGTGGCGTCGCTGAACTTCGCGTCACCCTTCTTGAGCTTCTGCACGAAGTCGGGTCCGGCGTCGCGGAAGGGCTGGTAGGAGACGTAGCGCTCAAGGGGCCACTGGTCCTGGCCGTCAAGGGCGACGGGCGTGATCCCGGCCTTGCGCAAAGCCGTGCACATCGCGGGGATGTCGTCGAGTGACTTCGGCACTGATACTCCAGCCTGCTGGAAGAGAGCCTTGTTGTACCAAAAGTACTCGAGCTCGAACTGGAACGGGACCATGTAGAGGGATCCGTCGTCGAAGCGTTGGTAATTCAGTGCGTTCGTCCGGTAGCTGTCGTAGACACCGAGGTCCTTGAGCAGCTTCTCGGCATCCACCATCTTGCCCTGCTTGGCGAGTTGCTGGGCGAAGGGCGTGGCGTCCGTGTCGAACAGCTCCGGGAGCTTGTTCGCGGCAGCGAGGGTTTCGTACTTCTGGATGTAGGAGGGCCGGTCAGGGGTGGTGATCAGGTTGAGGGAAAAGCCGGGATGGGTCTGGGCGTACTCGTCGGCCACCTTTTTCATGACGTTGATGACTGCACCGTCTGCCGGCCGGGACAGAAGCCACGAGATTTGCCGCGGTTTGATGTCCCCGGTGGGGTTGACGTTGGAGGCGCTGCCTGCCCCTCCACCGCCGCAAGCGGAGAGGGCGAGGGCTGCGGCCGCTGCTACGGCGGCCGTTCTTATGAGTTTCTTCATGGGGGAAAATCTCCTTTGATTTGAACGGAGGTCTGGCGCTGGGTATTTAGTTGTCTGTGCGCTTACGTATCTCAAGATCGGTGAGAGTTGCGGTGCCTTCACCGGCGAATACGCCGATGCGGCCGTCCGGTAGCCCGTAGATCCGGGTACTGAGGGCGACCTGCCGGTCGACGACGGCGACGCAGAGGTCCCCGTCGACGACAAGTTCGAGGGTGTGCTCTCCGGAGGCCAGCTCGCAGGGGCGTTCCAGCTCGATCTCGAAGGGGACATCCCCCGAGACGTGCCATTGCGCGTCGCCGCTGATTTCGCGGGGCCATCGGTCGAACACCATGCGGCCGCGCTTCGGTTCCAGGCGGATGATGTAGGACTCGTCTCCGTCCGCGCTGGAGCGGAACAGCAGGCCGCATTCGCTGGTATCGGCTTCGATCTGCAAAACCGCCCGGGCGTAGAACTGGCGAGGGAGGACCTCATCGGACACCATGGCGGTGTACCCGTCTGGAGCATGCAGTACCAGCGGAAAGTCATCCCCGAGGGATACCGGGATGTCGTCCCAGAAGCTCTCGACGAGTTCGTCGGCGAGGGAAAAAGCGAGGGTGCCGTCGTCGTTCTGGCGGGCCTCGAGGACGGACATCGTGCCCGCCCACTGCCAGGCGCCGTCGTCGTGGTTGCCCTCCTTGCTGGCGACCCAGCCGAAGAAGAACCGGCGACCGTCCCGCTCGGCCGTCTTCGAGGCATAGAAGGCGCGGCCGTCAACGCTGTCCCGCGGCGGCACGATCCAAGGCCCATCGGGACTTTTCGCCATGCGGTAGCGGGTGGTGAAGGACTCGGAGAATTCCGAATAGACCAGGTACCACCAGTCGCCCCAGGCGAAAACGTCCGGGCATTCGTGCGTGATGTACCGGCGGGGATCCCAGAACGGCTCGGTGTGCTCCCAATCCATCAGGTCCGGGGAAACGCATTGGGCGATCAGCCCACGACGGCGGTCCGGGCCGTCCGCGTGCCGCGCGGCCAGCAGCATCCGCCACAGGCCGCTGGCCTCGTCCTTAAAAACGAAAGGATCGCGCCAGTCGCCGGATTCATAGCCGGCCGGGGCGCCGAACGTCAGTTCCGGATGCTTGATCCAGGTCAGCATTCCGTCCGTGCTCGTGGCGTGCATGACGAGTTGCAGGGGGGCACCGTCGGAGCCGAGGTGCCGGGGATTCTGTCCGGTATAGAACAGGTGGTGCGTCCCGGACTCGTCGCACACAACACTGCCCGTGTAGGCGTTGAAGTCCGCTTCGCCCTCTCCGCCATGGTGCAGCGACACTCCATGGTCCTCGAATCGCGTGAGGTCCTTGGTGGTCACGAGATTCCAGGACGTTCCCGGCTTCGGGTCGTTCCGCACCTCGTGCAGATAGAAAAGCCAAAACTCCCCGTCTTTCTGGAACGGGATCACGTCTCCGACCCATCCATCGGTGGGTTGGAAGAAGACTGAGTAAGTCATCGGCGTTGATGTCCATTTCTGCTAAAGCGTTTGATCACTGCAAGCGTAACCGAGGTCACACTTTTGATCAAGCGTTTAAGCAGATTGCTTTAGCGGACCGATCCTAGCGGTGCAGGATCAGCTCAGCGCGACGTTAGTCAGCGCACGACGGCGGTGCGGTGCGCAGTCAGGAAGTTGCCCAGACCGCGCGGTTCCGTCCGAGGGACTTGGCCTGGTAGAGCGCGTTGTCGGCGGCCACGATCATATGGTCCACCTCGGCGTTGGCGAGGGTGCTGGGAGCAATGCCATAGCTAACCGTCGGGAAGGTGACGCCGTCCGGTGGTTCTGCCGCGGCCAGACGGCGGCTGATTTCGTTGGCAATGATTTCCGCGCTCTCCAGGTCGGCCCCTGGAAGCAGAATGGTGAATTCCTCTCCGCCATACCTTCCGACGAGGTCTGTGTGGCGGACCGAAGCCTGGCACGCGGCGGCGAAGGCCTGGATGGCAGTGTCGCCCGCGGCGTGGCCATGGCTGTCATTGAGGGCCTTGAAATGATCGAGGTCGGCGAGGATCAGGGTGGAGATCGACCCCGCAGAGTGCAGCCTGTTGATTTCCTGGGTGGCCAGCTCCATGAAGGCGGTGCGGTTGAGGAGCCCCGTCAGGCCGTCCCGGGTGGCGCGTTCGTTGAGCCCGTTGATGAGCTGCTCGTTGCTCAGCGCAGTCATGCTGAAGGACACGGTGACCAGAAGCACGATAGTGACCACACTGGTGGTTGCCGAGCTGAGATAGGTGCCGAAGTCCGGGCCGTCGGGACCTTCCAGGACATAGGCGATTCCACGGCAGAGGAAGAACGACGCCAATACTCCTGCGGCGAGCGCCAAGGAGCGGTGGGCCTGTGAAACGCTGGGCTTCAACCGCCAGAGTTCAACCGTTGCCAGACCCATGCCCAAGGACATCATGGCCAAATACACCAGTCCGCCGGACCATGCGTTGGTGGCCGGGTTCTCCAGCGAGGCGGCCACCGCCGTGGCAACGGGTCCGGCGAGAAGCTGCCATCGCGGCGTTGGAAGCAAGCGAAGGGAACGCGAGCCGGCCCACACGCTGAACGCCCCGGCCACCAGCAAAGCGTTGCCGAGTGGCCCCGCCCAGATTTGCTGGGGAGTCCCGGCGAGCAGGTACGCCATATTCCCCGAGAGCAGGAAAACGAGGGCAAGGCACCACCAGCCGCTGTACGCGGAGCGGGTCCGGCGGAACGATCCGAAAAACAGCAGGCAGAGCGTAGACGCGACAATGCCCAGAGCTATCTTCAGGCTGGCCGGATCGAGACCCATATTTGCTCCCCTCGTGCGCACCAGCCTACGACATCGAGGGGCGGGTTAGCGGGCGGACCAACCCCCGTCCATCGTGTAGCTTGCCCCGGTGACCATGCCGGCGTCGTCGGACGCTATCCACGCTGCCAGCGACGCGACTTCCTCGGGCTCTACGAGGCGCTTCACGGCGGACTCCGTCAGCATGACCTTCGCCAGGACTTCCGATTCGGGGATGCCGTGCAGCAGTGCCTGGTCCGCGATCTGCCTTTCGACGAGGGGCGTACGCACGTATCCCGGATTGATGCAGTTGGAGGTGACGCCGTGCTGGCCGCCCTCGAGGGCCGTCACTTTGCTCAGCCCCTCGAGCCCGTGCTTGGCCGAGACATAGGCGCTCTTGAACGCCGAGGCCCGCAGCCCGTGGACCGAGGAGATGTTGATGATCCGGCCGAATCCGTTGGCGTACATGTGCGGGAGTGCGGCCCGGATAAGCAGGAAAGGGGCCTCGAGCATGAGGGTCAGGATGCGGCGGAAGTCCGCCGGTTCGAACTCCTCGATGGGAGCGACCTTCTGGATCCCGGCATTGTTCACGAGGATGTCGCAATCCAGGCTGAGTCCGGCGAGCGCCTCCGTGTCGAGCAAGTCGACGCCCCAGGCAGTGCCGCCCAGCTTGTCGGCGAGGGCCGCGGCTCCGGCGGCATCGACGTCGGCCACTACAACCTTCGCGCCGCGCGCGGCGAGGGCCGTGGCACATGCCGCTCCGATGCCCCCCGCCCCGCCGGTCACCAGGGCCTTGCGGCCCTCGAGGCTCATGCGCGGGCACCCATGGGGAGGCCGTGACGAACGGCATCGGCATTGTCAACGTCTTCCAGCGCCACACCGCGGGTCTCTTTGAGCGTCAAGACGACGACGGCGGTAATCGCGCAGGAGATCACCAGGTAGATTGCCGTGGGCATCCAGGATCCGGTGTCCTTGAGCCACTGGGTCGCCAGCAGCGGGGCCAGCGAACCGGCGAAGATCGAGGTGACCTGCGAGCCAAGGGAGACTCCTGAGTAGCGCATGCGGGTGGGGAAGAGCTCGGTCATGATGGCCGGCTGCCCTGCGTACATGAAGGCGTGCAGGCAGAGGCCGATGGTCACGGCGGCAACGATCACCGCGGGATTCTTGGTGTCGAACATGGGGAAGGCGAAGAACGGCCAGGTGGCACCGCTGATGGCACCGATCAGGTAAACCGGCTTGCGGCCCCAGGCGTCTGCCAACCGGCCGATCTGCGGGATGACCACGAAGTGGACAACGTGCGCGATCAGGAGGGCGAGCAGCAAGGACGAGGTGTCGTACTTGTCCACGCTCTTGAGGTACACGATGGAGAAGCTCACCACGAGGTAATACATGATGTTCTCGGCGAGCCTCAGTCCCATGGCCTGCAGGATGCCCTTGGGGTACTTACGGATGACTTCGCCGACGCCGTAGCTGATGGCTTGTTCCTTCTCCACCTGGGCCTTCGCTTCGAGGAAGATCGGGGCCTCGGTCACGTGGGTGCGGATGTAGTAGCCCACGAAGACGATCACTGCGGAGAGCCAGAAGGCCACGCGCCATCCCCAGCCGAGGAAGGCTGCGCTGCTCAGGGTGGTGGACATGATGAACAGGACCAGCGTGGCGAGGAGGTTCCCGACGGGAACCGCGGCCTGCGGCCAGCTTGACCAGAATCCGCGGGACTCCTTGGGGCTGTGTTCTGCCACCAGCAGCACCGCGCCGCCCCATTCGCCGCCCAGCGCGAAGCCTTGGATGAAGCGGAGTGCCACGAGCATGGCCGGCGCCCAGTAACCGAGGTCGGCGAAGCCGGGGAGGCAGCCCATGAGGAAGGTGGACACGCCGACAATCACGATGGTGAGCTGCAGCGTGGGTTTGCGGCCGAGCTTGTCGCCGATCTGGCCGAAGACGATGCCGCCCAGGGGCCGGGCCACGAAGCCCACCGCGTAGGTCAGGAACGCCTGGATGATGCCGTCGAGGTCGTTGCCCGTGGGCGGGAAGAAGTACTTGCCGAAAACCAGCGTTGCGGCCGTGGCGTAGAGGAAGAATTCGTACCATTCCACCACGGTGCCCACCATCGAGGCGGCGACGATCTTCTTGAGGCCTGCGCCTTTGCCGGTGGCGGCCCCTGCTGCGGAGCGTTGTCCTACGCTCATGTCCATCTCCTTAGTGTCCACACTGACACGCGTTGTGATCCACAACACGAAATGCTCCAATGAGTATTGCCGCACATCAGTGCTGCTTCAATGGCCAAAATGGCACCAAGTGTGTGCAGAATTGCAGATATGAATCCGAATCCCGATGACCTCCTCGTCCTGCTCGCAGTATCGCGCTCAGGTAAGTTCACGACGGCGGCCCAAGCCTTGGGACTGAACCACACCACCGTTTCCCGCAGGATCGCCGCGCTCGAAAAGGCGCTCGGCGGCCGGGTCCTTGCGCGGGCGGCCGGCGGCTGG
This sequence comes from Arthrobacter sp. FW306-1B-F12A, assembly GCF_058781865.1. Lineage (NCBI taxonomy): Bacteria > Bacillati > Actinomycetota > Actinomycetes > Micrococcales > Micrococcaceae > Arthrobacter > Arthrobacter sp. FW306-1B-F12A. The sequence goes on along the minus strand of NZ_JBYSXD010000003.1, from coordinate 19,993 downwards.
GAAGTCACAGAGCTCGGAGCCGAGGCCGTGGGCGTTGCAGAGCGGATCGAAGCGGCGGTGGGCACGCTGGGACCGGAGGACCGCGCGCCGGACCCCATTGCCGGCGTCGTGCGCATGACCGCAACTGACGGTTTCAGCGCCTACATCGCGGCACCCGCTGTGGCGCGATTGCGCCGATCGCATCCCGGCCTCACCGTGGAGATCATCACCGTGACCCGCCGGGCGCTCCAGCAGCGTTCCGGCCTGGACGTGGAAGTTGTGGTGGGCGAACCGCAGGTGCACCGGGCCGAGGCCTTACTGCTGGGTGAGTACATGCTGGGAATGTATGCCTCGCGCGAGTACTTGGCTTTTCACGGCGTACCCGGAACCGTGGAGGAGCTGACGCGGCATCAGCTGGTCTATTTCGTGGACTCCATGCTGCAAGTGGACGATCTCGATGCCCCTCGCCGGCTGGTCCCGTCCATGCGCGACGGCTTGAGCTCCACCAACGTCTTCGTCCACGTGGAGGCCACGCGCGCCGGGGCCGGCATCGGCTTCCTGCCGTGCTTCATGGCGGACCGGCACCCGGACCTGGTGCGGCTGCTGCCCGCGCATTTCGCCGAGCTGCTCCCCTACTGGATGGTCCTGCGGCCCGACTCGATGCGCCGCCCCGCCGTCGCCGCCGTCGTGCACGCCCTCCAAGAGGAGACGGCCGCCCACCGCGAGCTGCTTCTGGCCCGCCGCTAAGGTGCGGCGCGCGGCCGACGCTCGCTCACATATGAGCCCAAACCGGCGGACGCTCGCTCACATATAAGCCTTCCCCGGCGGACGCTCGCTCACATCTGAGCCCTTCGGTGAGTGACGGTCAGGCGGCTGGCCGCGGGTCGTGCCGGATCTGCGCGCCGACGGCGAATGCCCGGACTTTCGCGTCGTTCCAGATATGTGCGGGAACCGCCCCGCCGAGGAGCTTCCGGGCCAGTTGCGGATCGTCGCCGAAAGGCTCGTGGCTGCCGGCCATGATCATGTTCCCGTACCGCCGGCCCTTGAGCATCGCGGGATCGGCGATGATCATGGTGTGCGCGAAGGTGTCTGCGATGGTGGCGGCGTCCTCGCGGGCGTTTTTGAGGTCGGGCGCATCTCCGGAATTCACCATGTAGAGCCCGCCCGGCGCCAGCACCCTCGACGCGTGGTCGTTGAATTCGCGGGTGGTGAGCGCCCTCGGGGTGAGGGCACCGGCAAAGACGTCCCGGATGATGAGGTCGCGGGTGTCCGGCGTGAGGCTTTCCGTGACTTCCCTGGCTTCGCCCACCCGGATTCGAAGCAGCGGGGCCTTCGGGAGGTCGAACCAACCGCGCACGTAGTCGGCCAGCTTGCCGTCGAGTTCCACCACCACTTGGCGCGCGTCCGGGTAGGCGGCGTGGAAGTACCGGGCGAGGGAACATGCTCCGCCGCCGAGATGCAGGGCCCGCAACTTCGGCTTGGATTCGGGCGGCCATTTGGATTCAACCAGCGCGGCTATCCAGCGCATGTACTCGAAGTCCAGGAACAGCGGCTCTGCAACATCGATATGCGAGCTCATGACACCGTTGATCTTCAGGAGCCAGCCGTTGGAATTGTCGGGGTCGGCAACCAACTCGCAGTCGCCGGTGTCGATGTAGTAGACGCCCTCCATGGGACCGTTCGGTTTGGTGCCCGCGGGCACCTCGATGACCCCGGCAGCTTGCCCGGCTCCCCTGCCCTTGCCACGCTTCGCCACTACTGCCGCCCTCTTCCGGTCATGCTTCAACCCTAGTTGACGCCGCAGCCTTGCGGTCAGCCCCCGACGGCGGCGCGCACCATCCGCCGGTCAGCCCCCGACGGCGGCACGCACCATCCGGATCTCCGGCAGTTCGTGCCATTCGGGCGGCAAGAGCTGGCGTGTTCCGTCAGGCCGGAAGCCGTTCTTGCGGTAGAAAGCCTGGGCCCGCGGGTTGTCTTCGAGCACCCAAAGAAAGGCGGCAGAATTGCCGATCACGGCGTCGACCAATGCTTGCCCCACGCCCAAACCGTGCACGCGACGCAGGGTGTAGATCACCTGCAGTTGCAGCTCGCACGGCCGGTCCTCCTCCGGGGCCTCGCGGGCGAAGGCGATGCCCACCAAGGCACCGCCGGCGTCGTGGGCGAGCATCGGTTTGTATGAGCCCTCCAAGGCTTCCCGCTGCCTCTCGATCCGTGTGTTGATGGTGGCCTCACGGAAGGCGAAGAACTCCTCGGGCAAGAGGTGCCCGTAGCTTTCCCGCCAGGCAGCCACATGCATGCGGGTCAGGGGCTCGGCGTCGTCCACGGTTGCCGGGCGGAGGGTAAATTCCATTCGCTCAGCCTAGCGTCACACCACGCGGGCTATCGCGAAGCCGTCCCATCCCTTGGATCCAACCGTTTGGATGGCCGTTGCGTCGAGGCGCGGATCCTTGCCCATCATCTCAAGCGCCCCCACGATGCCAGGAGCGTTCACCTCGTCCATGGAAGGATCCAGGATGGCACCCTCCCAGATGACGTTGTCCATCACGATCACCGTCCCCGGCCGCCCGAGCCGGATGGCCCAGTCCAGGTAGTTGGAATCGTTCTCCTTGTCGGCATCGATGAAGACAAAGTCGAATGGACCGTCCCGCGTGGGATCTTCGGCCAGCGCCGCAAGGGTCTCCAGAGCCGGGCCGATCCGGATGTCTACTTTGTGGCCGATCCCTGCCATGTCAACGTTCGCCCGGGCGATTTCGGCGTGTTTCGGGAGGTATTCGCACGTGACCAGGCGGCCGTCGTCGGGCAGCCCCTGGGCCATCCAGATCGCGCTGAAGCCAGCCAAGGTGCCGATTTCCAGCACGCGCCGCGCCCCGGACAACTGCACCAGCATCTTGAGCAGCTTGCCGGCGTTGGGCGCCACCTCGATAGGCGGCATCCCGGCGTCGAGGGCTGACTGCACCGCATGCTTGAGCGCGGCGTTCGGGCGGACGACGGCGTTGGACAAGTATTCCTCCACGGCCACCCAGCCGGGCTGGGCCTTGTGTTCAAACATGGCCCCAGTCTGGCACCGGGTGCGGGCCGGAGGGAAGGACCGGCAGCGGAGACCCTCTCAGCCTTCCGTCTGGCGTTCAATGAAGCCAGCCATTCCCGGGACCGTGAACTGAATCGATCCGTATTCGGGCGCATAGACCACGCCCTTTGTAATGAGTCGCTGCCGAATGACCGCGAGCTTGTTCGTAGATTTCCCCAGCCTCGCGGCAATTTCGCCCGTGGACGAAGGCTGTTCACCGTCAAGAGCCATCGCCCTCAGGTATACCCGTTCAGCAGGAGTGGTACGCCGCCATCGAGCCTCAAAAAAACCATGGTCAAGATCGCTTGTTCCGTACCGGACCGCCACCTGGGCGTCCTCGGCGGTAATGACCTTGTCCGGCGCCTCGTCCCACGCGGAACGCCCATAAATTTGGAGGAAGTAGGGGTATCCGTTGGCCGCGGACAACAATATCGACAATGCTTCGGGTGCCGTCGATGCGCCTAGCCTGCTGATCGGCAGGGTGAGGGCTTCTGCGGCCGCTTCTTCGGTGAGCTGGCCGATGGTCTTGTAGAGAAACAATCTCTCTCCGTAAGTCCTGGCTTCTGATATCTTGCCTGGAAGGTTGGGGAGACCTGCACCGACGATGTAGAAGGGCCATCCCCTCTGCCCGGCGAGATGCTGAACCGACAGAAGGACTGTCAGTAGTTCCTCGTCCAGATCCTGCATTTCATCAATGAATAGGCCGAATCCAGCCCGGGCCTTGCGCATGGCCAGGGATACATCTTCGACCAGCTCTTCTATATCGATGTCGAGATTCCCCGAATCGGCGCTGCCCTGATTCGTGGTCACGGAGGCCGAAACGCCTGTAGCGCCGAGGCTGGCGGAGATGTTGCCAATACTAGCCATCGACTCTTTTAGATAGGCCCAAGCGGGCTTGCCCCGAAGCCGCCGAGCACCAACTTCAAGTTCGCGTGCTAGCTTCGCGCGCGTCGCACCCTTACCGGCTTCCCCTGGCTGGGCTTCGAGCTGGATTACGAGCCAGTCGTTCTGCCGGGCGTGCTCAGCGAAGACATTCAACAGGACCGTCTTACCCACCCCTCGCAGGCCCGAGAGGACCATTCCGCGATCCCCAGTTGTGTTGGACCGCGTCCGAGCGATCAGCAGATCGAATGCCCTAATCTCACTGTCGCGTCCAACGAGTTCCGGGGGTCGCACGCCAGAGCCTGGCGCGAATGGGTTCAATGAAGGATCCATGGAGTGAGTACACGAACTTATGCGAACTTATAACAATACTTGTTATCGCGCATCGCATTTTGTTAGCTTAAGCTCCCGACTCAAGGGCGTTTCAATAGTCATCGGAGGCGATTGCCATCAACAACAAGCAGGCATCAGAGACCCCCGGCTGATCAAAGTCCGAGTGTGGAACCTGCGCGCAGTCGAAGGGCCTATTCCCCGCCGGCGATCGCCTTCTCGAGCCGCTCGACCTTGCCCGTAATCTCCCCCGCATATCCCGGCCGGATATCCGCCTTGATCACCAGGGACACCCGGCTCCCGTACTTGCTCACCGCCTCGGTGGCGCGCTTGACGACGTCGAACACTTCATCCCACTCACCCTCGATGGTGGTGAACATCGAGTCCGTCTGGTTGGGGAGCCCGGATTCGCGGACGATCTTCACGGCCTCGGCAACGGCATCGTGCACCGAGCCATCAACGGATGCGGCGCCAGCAGCGGGCTGGCCGGACGGGGCGACTGAAAAGGCAAGCAACATGAATCCAGTCTTTCACGGGCAAGAATGTCACAAAAGTGATTGGAGCCCCTCCGTTGCTACTGTGAGCAGCATGGACCGGCCCTTGGAACGCAAGCCACTTAGAGCTGATGCTGCGCGCAATGTAGACAAGATCATCACGGCGGCGCGCCAGTGCTTCCGCGAGCTGGGCCCGGAGGTTCCACTCCAGACGATCGCCACCACCGCAGGTGTTGGCCCGGCTACACTGTTCCGCAACTTCGCTGACAAGGAACAACTCGTCCTGGCCGCCCTGTCGCGGCAACTCAGGCTTCATGTCGACCCGGTCGTGGAAGAGTCCCTCGCGGGCATGGATGCCGCCGTCGGGCTCATCAACGTGATCGACGCCGTAGTGCAGGTTGCCAGCGAAGACGCCAACCTGCTGGGCGCCGTCGCCGGCCGCCGCGGACTCCTGGTGGGCATCACGGGCGGCTTGATCGATTCCATGGCTGAACTTCTTAGCCGCGGCCAGGGCCAGGGTTCCTTGCGCCGGGACATTTCCATCGAGGACATGGTGCGCCTTGTTGCTATGCTGATCGGCGCCGTGGACACCATGGAGCCGGGGTCCCGTGCTTGGGAACGGCCTGTTGCCCTCCTTGAGGACGCCATCCGCACCGAGCGCCCGTCGCGCCCGCTGCCGCAGCAGACCCCCATCCCCGGGATGAATTTCCAGTAACCAGCGCACGACGGCGTTGCGCGCCGCGGCATGGTTGGAACCGCGCGTCGCGGTTCAGCGCCAGCCGAGCAGCCGGAGCCCAGCGGCCGCTGCCGACCCGACGATGACCACTACCAGGAACGGGGCACGGAGCCACAGTGCGACGGCACCCGAAGCCAGCGCGCCGAGCCGGGCGTCGAAGGCCAGGGACTGCCCGGACGCCACCGCGTTGACCACGGTCAGGGATGCCAGCAGTCCGATGGTCATGGTGCCGGCCACACGCATCATCCGGGGACTCTGCAGCAGTTTCGCCGGCACGAAATAGCCCGAAAGTTTCGTCAGGTACGCCAGTCCGCAGGCAATGAGGATCCAAACCCAGAGGTTCATTCGGCGTTCCTTTCGCGGCTGGAAGCGTCAGCACTGGAATGGCCGCGCGGGTAGGGATCGACGTCGGGCTCCATCCCTTCGTCGCTGCGTCCGTGGCTGAACCAGCCGATGGCTCCGGCCACCACGGCGGCCACGAGGATGGGCACCCCAGCCGGAACGAACGGGACCGCAATGATGGTCGCCAGGGCAGCAGCAGCGGCGATCGCCCACGGCTCACGGCCCTTGAGCCGCGGCCAAAGAAGGCCGAGGAACGCTGCCACGGCGGCGCCGTCGAGACCCCACTGCTTGGGGTCGCCCAAGGCATCGCCGGCCAGTGCGCCCACAGCCGTGAAGATGTTCCACAGCACGAAAATGCCGAGTCCGGCTGTCCAGAAGCCGCGGCGTTGTTCGTCGGAATCGCTTTGTCCCGAGGCAGTGGCCGTGGACTCGTCGATGGTGATGTGGGCTTGCGGGTACTTGAGCCAACCGCTGGGACGCAGCAGCGCGTTCATCTGCATCCCGTAGATGCCGTTGCGCAACCCCAGCAGCGCGGCCGCTGTCATGGCCGCAATGCCGGAACCGCCTCCAGCCACGACGCCGATGAAGGCGAACTGCGAGCCGCCGCTGAACATGAGCAGGCTGAACGCCATGGTCTGCCAGAAACTGAACCCCGAGGCCGAGGCCAATGCCCCGAACGAGATGCCGTAGAGACCCGTTGCAATGCTGATGGAGAGGCCCACCTTCACTGCCGGGGATTCGAGGAGTTTCATGCGCCCCGTTTCGCTCCGGCCAAGCTCCATGCCCACAGGATCAGAGGGATCTGCAAGGGCAGCCGCAGTGTGTGGATCCGCCGAGCGGACACCGAACCTGTAGGCGAGTAGGCGCGGCGGAGCGCGTCCACGTGGCCGGCCAGGAACGCCGTGAACATCAGCGTAGTGCCGCGGGCTGCAGCCCTACGCGTGGCAGGAATGAGGAGTCCGACGGCGGCAACCGCCTCAAGCAGTCCACTCACCGCGATCCATTCCTCCCTGGACATGACCGCCAAGGCGCCGTTGTGCGGTGCGGTTGGTTTGGTCTTGTCCTGGCCGGCTTCAGCGTGCCCGACTGCGTAGTCCTCGCGGCAGAGATAGTCCGGGACCACGGGAGCGAAGAATTTCGGCTGCCGGAAGTGCTTCCTGGCACTGACGAGTAACAGTGCACTCATGGCCGCCGCGGAGATTGTCTGTGTTGTCCGGGCGGACCATGAAAAAGGCATGTATTCATGCAACCACAGCCCTGCCCAGCGCGGTAACCGGAAGGTTTTGGACTGAGTTATGCGTTCAGAGTATTGGACTCAGTTCAGTATGATGTATGTTTCTTTCTAGGCGGTGCCTGACACAGTCCACCGCCACAGTCCACCGCCACAGTCCACCGCCACAAGAAATTCAACGAGGAGTTCCATGCGCATCGCCCGACTGAAGACCCCTTCCGGCCCCCAGCACGCTGTCCTGCGCGATGGACGCTGGGACCACATCGAGGATCCCTTTGCCGAGGTCCTATCCTTCACCGGAGAATCCAGTTCCGCGGACGACGCCGAGCTCCTCGCCCCGGTCCGGCCTTCCGTGGTGCTCGGAATCGGGCACAACCTGGGCAACAACAACCACGTACTGCCCATCCAGGCCTGGCACAAGTCCGTCCACAGCATCGCCGGACCCGGTGACGGCATCGTGGCCGTGCGCAACGCGGGCACGGTGAACGTGGAAGGCGAGTTGGCCGCCGTCATCGGAAAGCGGGCGGAAAAGCTCACTGCCGAGAACGCCTTGAGCCACGTCCTGGGCTACACCGTGGTCAACGACGTCACCAACGTGGATCAAAACCACGTCGACGAAAAGCTCTTCCAGGGCAAGTCCGGCACCAACTACACGCCGCTCGGACCGTGGATCGAAACCGGGATCGAGAACCCGGACAACGTCAGCACCGAGGTAGTAGTCAACGGCGAGGTCAAGGCCCGGTCCGGTTCCTTCAACCTGCCGTCCTCCATCACGGATTGCCTCGTCTATGTCACCGAATGGCTGACCCTGGAGCCGGGAGACATCATCATGACCGGAGCTCCGAACACCTTCGTGGCAGTCCAGCCCGGCGACCGGGTGGACATCACACTAGGCGGCATCGGAACCCTCAGCAACACGGTCATCTGACTCGCAGTTGTTGTCGTTTTGGAGCCCCTAAACGACAACAACTGCGAGCTAGTTGGGATGCTAAAGCTGGTTGGTGCCTAAAGCTGGGCCAGGACCTGCGCCGGCTTGTTCGTGGTGATCTCGTGGATGCCCAGGCCTTGGCAGAGGGCAACATCGTTCTCCGAGTCAACGGTCCACACCCGGAAGCGGCGGCCTGATTCCAGCCAGCGCTGGACGGTGCGGGCATGCTTGCGGACGTAGTCGATGCCCGGGCCGGCGAGTCCAACCTCGCAGTCGTCGAGGATCCGTTCGCCCTCCTGCTGGGCTGCCTTCATCACGTTGGCCACGGCTCCCCCAGTGATGACTCCCAGGCCCAGTTCATCGCGGACTTCTTCCACCGTGACGTCGTCCACGAGCTGGCAGATGTGCTCCGCGGGAACGAACTGGAGCAGGTGCTTGACCGAATCCGGGCTGAAACTCATGAAGGAAACCTGGATGTTGTCCAGCATGGAGGTCTCCGCGTTCCACCCTTCCCGGCCGAGAAGCTCCAGCACGCGGTCTTCAAGCTTGAGCTGGTACGGGCTGGGGTGCTTGAGTTCAATGGCCAGGCCGATGGTCCTGCCGGCACCACGCAGGATCTCCAGCAACTCCGGGAGCGTCAGGAGCTGGTCCGATTTTGCGCCGTACTGGTCCGGGATCCGGGCGCCCTTCCAGGAAGAGAAATCCAGCTGCCGCAGTTCTTCGAGCGTCTTCTCGGCCACGGGACCGGTGCCGTCCGAGGTGCGGTCCAGGTTTGCGTCGTGGAGCAGGACAACGTGCTGGTCCCGGGTCAGGTGGACGTCGCACTCGACGCCGTCGGCGCCGTCGGCGATTGCCTTCAGGTAGGCGGCACGCGTGTGCTCGGCAAATGCTGCACTGGCTCCGCGGTGGGCGTAGACCATGGGCCGCGTATTTTGCTCCGTGCTTTGGTCTGGGCGACCGGGCTCGTCATTCGTCATGGGGACACGGTAGCCCACGTCCATGACAGCGACGGGGCTACGCTGGGCACATGCAGGTGAACTCTGAACAAATCCCGGTGACGGACAGCGATAGCGACCTGACGGCGGAGGCCACCCGGAACGCAGGTGCCGGGAACAGCTCCACGGTTGGGTCCGGCGTCGGGCAACGGAATGGCGACGCCGAAAAGGCGGCTGCCCTGCGTCGGATGAAGTCGGTGGCGCTGGCGCTCCTGATTGTGATGGCGGTGGTTTTCACGGCCGCTTTCGCCCTGCAGAGGCAGTATCCGTGGCTGGAATACGTGCGGGCCGCTGCCGAGGGCGGCATGGTGGGAGCGCTGGCCGACTGGTTCGCCGTCACTGCGCTGTTCAAATACCCCATGGGCCTGAAAATCCCGCACACCGCCATCATTCCGCGGCGCAAGGACCAGATCGGCGCTTCGCTCGGGGAATTCGTGGAGACCAACTTCCTGTCCGAGCAGGTGGTCCAGGAGAAGCTCGCGAGCATCGACATCGCCCGGAAAGCCGGCACGTGGCTCGCATCCCCGGGTGGCCCGGAGCGCATCGCCAAGGAAGGTTCGGCACTGATCCGCGGGGCGTTCACCGTGCTGAACGACGACGACGTCCAAGCAGTGATCGAGGGCATGGTCCGCAAGCACCTGCTCACCCCGCCATGGGGACCGCCCGTAGGCCGGATGGCCGAACGGATCTTTGCCGACGGCCACCACCACAAACTCGTCGATCTGCTGGTTGACCGGGCGGCTGATTGGGTGGAAGCGAACCACTCCACGGTGAACCGGCTCGTGTCCGACCGTTCGCCCCTCTGGGTTCCTTCCTTCGTGGACGACATCGTGGGAGACAGGGTCTACAACGAAATCTCCAAGTTCGTCCGGGCGGTGCAGCAGGATCCCGACCATCAAGTGCGCCAATCGATCGATACATACCTCGGTGATCTTGCCCAGGATCTCCAGCACGATCCCGCAATGATCGCCCGCGCGGAGGCAATCAAGACCCAGGTCCTCGGCGATCCCGAGGTCCGCGAACTTGCCTCCCGCACGTGGGGCACTATCAAGGACGCGCTGCTCACCGCCGTCGACGATCCCGACAGCGAACTGACACAGCGCTTCAAGAGCGCCGTCCGGGACTTCGGTTCGCGGCTTGTCAACGACGACGAGCTGGCAGGCAAGGTCAATGCCTGGATCGGTGATGCTGCCGGGTACCTCGTCAAAACGTACCGTTCCGATATCGCTGGGGTCATCACGGACACCGTGGCGCGCTGGGATGCCGAGGAAACCTCGCAAAAAATCGAGCTCCAGGTAGGTAAGGACCTGCAATACATCCGCATCAACGGCACCGTAGTGGGGTCGCTGGCCGGGCTCGCGATCTTCACGGTAGCGCACTTGGTGTTCGGCTGACGCAGTCCGGTGGAGGGGACCTTCAGCCGAGGAAACGGATCCGCTGGCCGGGGCGGGCTTGGCCCAATAAGTCCAGGTCCGTGCGACGCACCACGGCAATCACAGGGTAGCCACCCGTCACGGGATGATCTGCCAGGAATACCGTGGGAAGGCCCGACGGCGGCACTTGCAGTGCGCCGAGCACCATGCCTTCGCTGGGCAGTTCCTCAAGCCGGGCCTGGGTGAGCGGGCGGCCCACCAGCCGGGCACCGATCCTGTTGGAATCGGGCGACAGGGTCCATTCCTGGCTGACCAAGCGGCGCCAGGAGTCGGGGTCGAACCAGTCCGCCCGGGGGCCGCGATCCACGCGGGCTGTGATGGCGCGCCCCGGATCAGGAGCGCGGCGGATGGCAGGGAGGACATGCGCATTGTTAACGGTCCCCGAACCCGTACCCGAAACCAGGCCATTGCCCGCCGAAACATGCCCGATTCCTAGCTGCTCACCCGATGTCAACGGCGCTGGGCCTTCACCGGAGAGCATGTCCGTGCTGCTTGAACCGAGGAGCTTTGGCGCGTCGATGCCGCCCTGTACCGCCAGGTAATATCGCAGTCCGAACAGAGGGGAACCGAAGTCCAGCACGGCGCCTGGGGCCACCCGGACGGCTTGGTTCAGCGGAATCTCGGCCCCGTTGAGTCTCACGATTCCCTCGGCACCCGCCACCGCGATCGTCGACGCCGTGACGAACCGCAGGCGAAGCCCACCCAGCAATATCTCCAGCCCGGCCGCCTCCGCGGGATTCCCCACCAGCAGGTTGGCAAGGCGAAGCGATTGCCGGTCCAGCGCGCCGGAAGGGCTCAACCCCAAGGAAGCCCAGCCCTGCCTGCCAAGGTCTTCCACCAAGGTGAGGGGGCCGGGGTTCACCACCACTATCCCCATCAGGCCTCCACGAATCGAACCAGGTCACCCGGCCGGATCAGCGCGGGCTCGGCCTTGGACGCGTCCCACAGTGCCGCCGTCGTGGTTCCAATCAGCTGCCACCCGCCCGGAGAGGATCGCGGGTAGACGCCGCTGAACTCGCCCGCGAGGCCAACAGAGCCAGCCGGCACGGCGGTGCGTGGGGTGTTCCGGCGCGGAACGCGGAGCCGCTCATGCGTGGTGACCAGGTACACGAAGCCGGGCGCAAAGCCGGAAAATGCGGCAGTCCACTCCGAGCTCGTGTGAAGCTTGACCACTTCGGCTTCGCTCATGCCGAGGAATTGTGCCGTTTCGGCAAGGTCCGGGCCACGGTAGGAGACCTCGATGGTCACTTCGCGGCCCGAACTGGCGACGTCGTATGCCGGTTCTGCGGACTCCAGCCAGTCGCGGACGTCGGAAGGACGGATCGTTTCGGGATCGAAGGTGACCAGGACAGTGCGGGCGGCGGGCACGACGTCGATGATCCCCTCCGGCATTGAACTGCCAACCGAAGCGCCGGCCCCGGTCAGCCCGCGGTAGTACGCGACGACGGCGGTCAGCTCGGGCAGTTCCACCAAGAAAGCGCTGTCGCCGCAGGGCAAAAGCTCCCGCTCAAGCGAAGGATTCAATCTCCACTCCAGCTTCCTCGAGGCCGGCGCGCACCGCCGCCGCCAGTTCGACAGCACCCGGGGTATCGCCATGGATGCACAACGAATCGGGCTGAACCCGCACCACTGTGCCGTCCACGGCCAGCACCTCGCCCCGCACGGCAAAGCGCACAGCCCGCTCGACTACCGCGCCGGCGTCGTGCACCACCGCGCCTTCCTGCGAGCGCGGCACCAACGTTCCGTCCGGCATGTAGCCGCGGTCCACGAACGCCTCGCGGAACACCGGGTGGCCGGATTCCTCGGCGAGGCGCAGCAGCGCCGAGCCCGGCAGGCCAAGGACGGGTAGCCCGGGATCGTAGGCGTGAATCGCAGCCACTACTGCTTCGGCCTGCTCGACGTCGTTGACGATCCTGTTGTACAGGGCACCGTGGGGTTTGACGTAGTCCACGGAGGCGCCCACCGCGTGGGCCATGCCGTCGAGGGCACCGAGCTGGTAGAGGACGTCGCCGAAGAGCTCATCGAAGGACATGTCCATCGATCGGCGCCCGAAGCCGTGCAGGTCCCGGTAGCCCACGTGGGCGCCCACCCGGACGTCGAGCTCGAAGGCGGCACGGCAGCTGTCCAGCATGGTCACCGGGTCCCCGGCGTGGAAGCCGCAGGCGACGTTGGCGCTGCTGACGATCCGGAACATTGATGCGTCGTTCCCCATGGTCCAGGAGCCGAACGACTCCCCCGAATCAGCGTTGAGATCCACTATTCCCGCCTTCCAGCGCGTTCTGGCGGGCGGCTGGGAGCAGCTCGCCCGGAATGAAGTCCGGCATGGGACCGAATGCTTCCCTCGCCGAGGCCGCTACGGCACGCCCCATGACGCGGTTTCCGACTCCGCCCACCACGGCCCCCACGCCGAAAGGCAGGGCCCGGCCGAGGAAGGCCGCGCCTTGGCGCTTAACGAGCCGCTTGAGGAAGGCGCGCTGGATGGCATCGCGAATGACCCCGAATCCTCCGCCGGGCAGCTTCTTGGTGAGGGTCATGCCCCAGGCCTGGGTGATTCCTTTGCCTCTGCCGAGCGATTGTCCGCTCAGGGCACCCAGCAGGGCCGTGCCTTCCTCGCCGAGCATGATGGCCATGACCATGGTTCGCGCACGGTCCGGATCGGTGAGGCGGATTCCGTGGAGTTCGGCCAAGGAAGCGGCGTACAGAGCGGTTCCTTCCAGGAACCCGATGGTGGCAAGCGCGGAAAGGCCCAGCGAGGCCGCGGTGCCGATGCCGGGCACGACGGCGGTTGCCCCGACGGCGGCTCCCCCGCCGGTGACTGCGGCGAGGTAGTCGCGCTCCAGTTTGGCGGCCAGCTGCGCCGCTGTGGCCTGCGGGTGTTTGCGTTGCAGGCGGCGCAGGTTGGCCAGGACAAGGGGACGTTGGACCTCGACGGCCCGGAGCAGCACGTTGTGGACACCGGGTTTGGCATTGCCGCTGGCGTCGAACATGGCGTTGTGGGCCGTGTCCTGCGCAATCTTTACTGCCTGGTTGGGTCGCTTTGCCATTCTTCACCTCTGCATTCAGCCGTTGAATTCGTTCGGTAGTTCCTTGCCTAGCCTAGGCCACACGCCCCCTCCCCGGCGTAGACTTTAAGGCGTTCGCGGGAACAGTCCAACGAAGGACAGGAAGCATCCGGAATGAACAAGGCACCAGATCCGAACGAAGTCCGCCATCACAGCGACGCCCCTGCCGAAGGGGAAACGGAGGGTTGGGTGTCGCACGATACCGGCCTTCACAGCCAGGAACCTGCCGAAGGGCCGGATACTGACGACGCCCCCGCATAGTAGCGTTGAGGCTGCGAAATCGGGGGGCCGAAAGTGGCTTCGCACGGGGTGCTCGTCTCTCCGGGGGATACTCAACCGGGGCAATTGTTGGCGCGCGTCCTTGAGGAGCTGCGCGCTTTGGAGAAGCACGACGCCGCGAGCTTCCGCGCCGTCCGCCGCAGGGTTTCCGCGGAAATCGCCACGATGGACGCGGCGGTCGTCTTCAATCTCGCCGAAGGGCTCGTCCAAGCGGGCTTTGACTGGGAGGGCTGGGAGTTCATCAATGCCCACCAGGCGGCTTTCGCTGAGCTGACGCGGGCCCGGCTTGAACACTTGGGAGAAGGCATCACTACGTGGGGGCAGGCTGATGCTTTTGCGACCGTTTTGGTGGGACCCGCGTGGCGCGAAGGGCTCATCTCGGACGCCGACGTCGACGGCTGGGCGCGGAGCCCGGATCATTGGTGGCGGCGCATAGCGCTTGTCTCCACAACGGTGCTCAACACGAGGTCACGCTGGGGAACGGGAGATACGCAGCGGACGCTCGGCGTCGTCGGCATCTTGATCAACGATCGCGACGACACCGTGGTCAAGGCAGTCAGCTGGGCGTTGCGGTCCTTGGTGCCGTGGGATCCGCGCGCAGTCCGAACCTTCCTGGAAATGCATGAGACTGAGCTTGCCGCCCGGGTGAAGCGCGAGGTGCGGACCAAGTTGGAGACCGGGCTGAAATCGCGGCGGCGCAGCGTTCACAGCACCGATCTTTCCCAATGAAGCGTCCACCGATCTTGGGAGCGAAGGCATGCACGTAGCCTTCATCTGTCTGCCCGCGGCGGGCCATGTGAACCCGACGTTGCCGGTGGTCGCCGAGCTGGTTCGCCGGGGCCACCGGGTCACCTATGCGACGTCGGCGAAGTATGCGAAAGCGGTCGAATCTGCTGGTGCCGTGTTCTTTCCCAGCGGAGAGGATCTGGCGGCCTTCCTCCCGCCACGCGATCGTTCCGCGAGTGGCAGCCCGACGCCGGCAGACGGCGGCGCAGCGCCCGCTAGTGGAGGTCCGTCACCGATGCCGGGGATGTTCGCGGGAATGCCGTCCGGAATGATGTCTGGACTGCTCGATCGGATTCTCAAGGGCGCAAGGGAGGAATTCCCGGCGCTGCTGGCCCGGCTCGCAGAGGACCCGCCGGACGGGGTGGCCTACGACGCCATGACGCTCTCTGGGAAGATGGCTGCCGCGAAGCTGGCGTTGCCCGATATTGCGTTGCTACCGAGCTACGCCACCAACGAACATTTCTCGATGCGGGACCTCATGCCGGGCCCGCCGCCGCCGGGCATGGTCGAGGCCTGGAAACAGGTTGGCCAACGGATCCATGATTTCGCCGCGGAGCAGGGCGTGGGCCATTTGCAGTTCATTGGCGGACCTCCTGCGTCGTTGAACATCTCCTTCATCCCGAGGGAATTCCAGCCCTCGGGAGAGACTTTCGACGGCAGGTTCCACTTCGTGGGCCCATGCCTTGGCCTGCGTGGCAACGAGGAAGCCTGGCGGCCCCGGGCCAAGGACAGGCCGCTGTTGTTCATCTCGCTGGGGACCACCCCGTTGAATGACCGGCCGGATTTCTTCAGGATGTGCCTGGAAGGACTTGCGGGCACAGTCTGGGAAGTCGCCATGGCAATCGGAGAGCGCGTCGAGGAGTCCGAGCTGGGGGATATCCCGGACAACATTGAGGTACGGCCGTTCTTTCCGCAGCTCGAAGTCCTAGCCCGCGCCGATGCGTTCCTTTCCCACACCGGGATGAACTCGACCATGGAGGCGCTCTATTTCGGGGTACCTTTGGTTGCCTTCCCGCTGCAGCCCGAACAGGGCGCGAATGCACGCCGGGTGGAGGATCTGGGACTCGGGCGACGGCTCCCCCTGGAGGGGCTTTCCCCCGAACTGATCCGGGAAACTGTCCTTGACGTCAGCGGCGACCCTGTAGTGCGCGGCAAGCTCGAGGCGATGAGTGCCCGCGTCCGCGGGTCCGGCGGGGCACCGGCTGCGGCGGACGCGATTGAGGGGTTCCTGGCGCCATCCGCTTCTGGTCTGCCAGTCCAAGCCTGAGGGGTCGAAGAAATTGGCCGCGTCGCGGCGGAGTACGCGTACAGGGGTTCACGCTGCCGGCTTGTCCGCGTGAACCGACGATCACCTTAAGCACGCCCACAAAAGCGAAAATTGCCTGTGACGAGGGTATGGATGTCGATGCGGGAGCATCGGTTATGCGGTGGTTCGGGAGGAGACGTTTTCACGAGTCGGAATGGGCGGAATCCGGCGGTTAGGCGGTTATGGCTACGTAGCGGTTCGTGCCATCCTTGGGGCATGGCACGAACCTGGTTATCGGTGACGGTGGAACTGCTCGGCGGTCGCGGGGAGGAGCTGTGGCCGTGGCCCGGGCGCGTCTTGGCGGTCGGACCGTCGCATACCTTCATGGATCTCGCCAATGCCATCAATGATGCCTTCGCCCGGTGGGACCGCTCGCACCTGTCACTGTTTACCCTGGCCGATGGCCGGGTTATTACTGATGAAGAGACGGGAGCTGAGATGGCCGGATCGACCGGCGGCCCGATCATCGCGCCGATGGACATTGCTGCTGTCAAGGTCGTCCGGACGCTGGAGCCGGGGGCCGAGTTTCAGTTTACGTTTGACCTCGGCGACGCTTGGATCCACCGGTGCGTTGTCGGGGAGGTGAAAGTGGACCCGTTGGATGTGTTGGGTATTCGCCCTGAGGTCCCCTTGCCGTACTGGGGTTGGGGCAGTATCCCGGACCAGTACGGGCGCCGGTGGGCAGATGACGACGGGGAAGGCCGGGCGCCGCGGAAGCCGAGCCAGCCGCACCCTATGCTGATGCATGCCTGGCCCTTGCAGGTGCAGGTGCCCAGGCTTGACCTGCCCGAACTGCGGGGCGCAATCGCGGCGGCAAATGCTGCTCGTTTCCTCGCAGCGGTGATGGGACACGATATCGATGATGTTCTGCAGCAGGTTGGGGCCGGGATACCAATGGCCCTGGAGCAGCGCCGTCGGGAGGCCGAACCGGTGGCACTGTCCGTCATCAACCGGCTGACGTGGCGCGGCGGCGCCGGTGACCAGCCACTGGCCGAGGACCTTCTGGCGTGTCTGCGCGGCGTGCCGCCGACAGGCAGAGCCGTGCCTGTCGACCTCGACATGCTCAGTACCGTAATGGAAGGGGATCCCGGACTGTCAACCGGCGGCTACCTCGACCTGTACACCGGGCAGGTGTACGACGACGCCGCCACCGACCCGATGATCGTCGGGGAGGACGCCGCCGTCGATGTAGAGGAAGAACCGGAGCGTTGGCTTCGAATCGACCGCAGCGATTCCCGGGACGGCTGGCGGGACATGGCGGCCTTCGCGGAACGGCAGCACGATAAAGGCCTCCGGGAGCGTCTTGAGCACGCGATCGAAGGCAAAGGTGCCTTCGCCCGGTTCCGCGACATCGTCCACGGCGAGTACCTCAGCGAAGAATGGTATGCCTTCTCCACCGACCGCCAGATGGGCCGCTCCCGCGAGTTCCTCGCTGACAATGACATCTGCGTGGGCTGACAATCCGGGCACGGTCAGTGCCGGCGCGAGTGTGTCGCCATTCCGAAGGACAGGCCGCCCAGTCAGCTGGGAAGAGCCCCCGATCGCGTGTGGAACGTAGCCCGGGACATGCCGAGATCACCGGCGACCTGCGCGGCAGGCTCGCCGCCTCCGACCAGGCGGATAGCGTTTCGAATCTGGCTGGCGGTGATCCGGCGGGGCCGTCCGCCGACAAAGGTGAGCATGCGCTGGGCGAAACGCCCAAGCCGGTCTAAGTTGGTGACGATGGGAGTATCTCCTTCGATCAGTGCATCGAGTCCGCGGTCGAACTGGGGTCGTGATACCCAGGCCCGGGATACGCCGTGGTCCGTGTCGAGGTCGTCGCGTCGGACGCCCGCGTCCAACAGGTCCTCCTGATGCCTGTCGGTAGACTGAGCCTCCGTTGAAACGCGCATACTCGATGCGCTGCCCTGTCATGTTTCCGGTCCTCACAAAGATTCGTCAGATTGAAATCCAAGACGTCGGAGGACGGGCGTCAATAAAAAGAAAACAGACCCTAATCTGACACGCAGGACACTCTGTTCTGACGTCATTTTGGGGTATACCCCAGACTGACGGGTCAAGGATTTCACGTGGAAACCCAAACCACATTCATGGTCAGCCCTCGGGAACAAGCGGAATACCCAACCCTGTGCTGACGGCATCGTCGATCGTCCTGAAACTCTGAAGGCCGGATTCTCCGACCGGCTCCACGGGGCCCGGAAGATCATTGCCCAGCTCGTCAACGTACTTCCGGAAAAAGGAATCGTAGAAGCAATGCTGGGGAAGGATGTCACCGGGTTCAAAAGGCAGATGCGCGATCGTTTCCAGGTAACCTCGCGACCACGGCAAGAGATTGGTCATCATCGGGGGGACCAACAAGCAGTCGCTCCGAAGTTCCGAACGCTCCGGAAGATCCTTCGAAGCAGACCGGACTTTGAAGACGTAAATCAGCTGTGACTGAATCCGGCCCCCGACCATCGCCGAAGTACTGACCACCCGACCGAAGGAATACCTATCGTCAGGCATCTGCAGCACAAAAACATCACCCGGCCGAGGCTTCTTCCTCGCGGGCTTCAGTATGCGCATGTTGGTCTGAACAGAACCCACTAAAATCCTTCTCCCCTCCGGAATCGCATCGGCGTCCTACCAGACGAGGTGTGGGTCGACGCCGGCGTCGCATAGCCTGGGGCGGCTTGTGAAAAGAACAGATCAGGTCAGCTGGCAGCCTGTGCCTCGAGATATCGTTGTCCGTCGCCGTCGATCAATGACTTCATTAGGAGGTGTTGACCTGTCTCGGTTAAGAGACCGCTATCGGACATCCCTGCCTCAAGCAAAGGTTCCAGTTGGCTCGTAAGCACCGCCAGCAGCTCGGCCCTTCGCTCTTGTTCATCAACTGCGAAATCGAGGTCGAGCAAATCCTCCAAATGCTGCCGGTCAGCGGCTGGGACCAATGACTCAAGGCGGCTCTGAACGTGGCAGTGGCTCGGTTTGGGGTTTGTTGCGGGGCCGACACCCAAGAACCAAAGGCCGACGTTGAGGTAGTAACGCGGACCGTATTGCGACTTCTGTAGGTTCAGGACGGCGATGGCTTCAGGTCCGGTGATATACCAGGAACCGGATTTCTTTGATCCACCGAGAGACTTGCCGAATTCGTCGAATGTCGTCTGGATGATGTTGCGTGTGCTCATTTGTCGTAGGTCACTACCCTTCCTGTCCATGGCTTGCCAGGGAACTGCTCGTTGAGCTTCGCAATGTAGCCGGCGAGTTGCTTATTGCCCAGAGTAATCTGACGTGGGTTGTTGGGCTTGAGTTCGAGGACCTCACGCGTGTCGAAGTTGATTGCGTCGACGCGTCCCCCAGCTCGAAGTGTGAACTCCTTCTGGAATCCCGGACCATAGTCCCAAGACGCGTGCATTTGCCGTCCAAGCTTAGTTGCAGTCGTCTCACCGTTGACCGCGGCTTTCTCCGCGATGTCCTCCACGGCCTTTTCCGCAGCACGCCTTTCGGTAGCGGCGGCAGCGTCCCCTGCCGCAGCCTTTGCAGCGGCCCTTGCGGCGGCGGCGGCTCCCAGCTCCGGTGTAGCGCTACCCAGAGTGAGAATGTCCACTGAGATAAACATCGTGTTGATCTGGGTCTCTTCCCACCCGTCTGGGTAGGGTGTTCGCTCGTTCAATCCGCGATGGCCGCGGACCGGATCTCCGGTAATCGGGTTGTATGGCGTCCCGATCGGTTGGTACGCGGGTACTACGGGGACGTAGGATCGTTGGTCCGCGACCGGCTTCCAAGGAAGGAAATAGTCGCTGAATGGGTGAGAGTCCTCCCAACGGGCGTCGACGGACCCGTGTGAGTACCACCCCCCGTCACCGTCTGTGAGGGCCGGCCCCATCACCATGAGTCCGGAGGGGTCTGCGTTGTTGATGGCGTCCGCTTCCCCATAGACGTACGGAGAGAAGTTGTTCGCGTCGTCGCGTTTGAGGACCGCGTCCGGGCTCGTGAAGGCGCCCAGGACAGGGTCCACCTCGGCGCCCGCGACCTCGACCCCGTCACCGGCACCTTCACCAGCCCGGACCCGGTCCTCGACATCGCAAACCCGAACAACTACTCCCCGTACGGGTACGCGAACGCGGACCCCGTCAACGGCAGCGACCCATCAGGACTGATGAT